>NZ_WQOJ01000030.1:405559-641741 GCF_018784545.1 Pseudoflavonifractor sp. MCC625
TCCCGAACCCAAGGCTATGAGCAGTTTCGCCGATGTGTCCACTGATGCCTATTATGCAAAGGCGGTTGCATGGGCGGTAGAAAACGGTATCACCACAGGAACGGGTGATGGCAAATTCAGTCCTGACGCCACCTGCACCCGTGCCCAGAGCGTGACTTTCCTGTTCCGTGCCATTGGTAAGCTGGTCGATAGCAAGGCAGAGTTCAGCGATGTTCTTACCGATAGCTACTATGCAAACGCTGTGGCATGGGCGGTGGAGAACGGAGTCACAAACGGCATTGGTGATGGCCTGTTCGGGCCGGACAATAGCTGCACCCGCGCACAAATCGTTACGTTCCTTTTCAGAGCCTATCAGGGCAAGTAAGAACCCAAGCGGCAGGGAGCCTCTATTGAGGCTCCCTGCCTTTCGCTGTATATCATGGAGCACGATAGCAATCAACTATGAACACATCTCCATGCGCACATTTCTCAATCCGCAAAATACTCGGGCCTGCCAATCGAGGTGAAGCCGCTTTTCCCCGTCACCACCACATTATTCTCGCTGCTGGCGCAGTGGATGATGAGCACATTTCCGTTGCCGTCAAATCCGCAGACGATGCCGACATGGCTGTCTCCCGGATAGAACACAAGGTCTCCCGGCTGGGCATCGCTCCATGAAATATCGGTGCAATAGCTGTGCTGACTGGACGCTCCACCGCCATGACCGATGACATAACTGCCGTCTGTGACATTGTAAAATACCCAATCCACCATTCCCGAACAATCCAGTCCGAAGGGCCGCACGGTGCCAGTGGTGGAACTGCCCTCGGCTGTAACTTTCATCGGTATTCCCCAGCGGCTGTCCCAGCCAATAATCAATGACTTTCCTCCCCAGAAATAGTTGACCTTGCCCAAAAGTTGATACGCCGTCAGCACCACCTGTTTGCGCTCCTCGCTGAGATCGGCGGGGAGCTTTTTGATGATCTCTTGGATCTCCTCCGGAGACAGGTCGATATCCTGATAACTGCCGGTGAGCCGCATGAAGAGTTCCTCATACTCCGGCTGCATCAGTTCCTCCAGCAGCTTTTTCTGCTCAGTCGTGAAGTGATATGCCTCCGCCATTTGCAGATGATCTTTCACCGCAACCCGGATGTGCAGGATCACGGTATCCTCCTCATCCTCACCGCCGGAGATCGTCTCCAGCCAATAGGAAATCTCATTCATGTCCCAGAAAATCTGCCGCAGAATATCCAGTTTTTCTTCCGTCAGCGTCGCCACCTCGTCCGGCGACGATGCATCTGTCGTTGTCCGCACAGCATAAACAGCCAGCACATCCCGCCAGTTGGAGATCATGGCGGCGCTGCCAGCGTTGTCCATGTCCAGTGCATCGTAGGGGTTCTCTGCCTTGATCTGCTCGATGCGGTCTGTAAACTCTGTATTCAGCATGGTCACAGCCTCCGGCATCGTATATCCGGTGCCGCTGTCCTCACCGGAAAAGAAAATTCCAAACGGCGACGCGATCAGGAGCCCAATCAGGCAGATGACTAACACCATTGAGAGGACCGTGCTGCCGCCCGCCATCATCGCCGCCGCAAGGCTTCTGGCGGCGGACAGGATGGCCCGCAGCGCCCGTCCTGCCGCCTGGGATGCTTTCTGCGCGGTGGCCTGCGCCGCTTTCGCGGCTTGCTGATACCGCGCTGTCTGCACCGCTGCTTCCCGTGCGGTGCGGGCGCTGCTTTGCAGCATAACCGCCTGCTTCTGTGCGGACTCCAAAGTTTTCGCTGTATCAGCTATCTTCTTAGAACGCGGCGAAACAGAGACGATGTCACGCTCCATCGGCAAGTGCTTTTTCCTCGCTGGTTTGGGCAAGCTGGTTTCAGCCCGTTCTTTGATGTGCGGTATCTGCTCCGAACGCATTCTGTCCGGCATGGCGCTGCCGCCCCTGTCTGAATGTAAGGTTTGCGCCGTCTTGATTCGGCGGCGCGATACGGCTCGCTTTTGCTCTGCCTGCCATCGGGCAGCTTTGCGCCCGCGTTCCTCCATGAATACTCTCTGCCCCTGCCGTTGCGGTTCCGCTGCCACTGTGACCTGTGTCTCTGTCTGTGCGCCGATATAGGTATCTTTTGTCTTGACCTTGGCGGCCTTTTGCGCGGCGTTCTGGCGCGCCTGCTGCCGTCCACGCTCCGCAGCGCTCTGCGGCTGCGGCCCGGCAGAAGTGGTATCTTTTCCCTTGATAGCAGAAGGCTTTTGCTCTGTGGCATCGGCAGCAGGAGCGCCGCCCTTCGGCGGCTGCTCCTGCGGTTTCTTCTTCCGCTGCCGGGTGAGTTCCTTTTCTGCCCGACGCAGGCCGCGGGCGGCGGTATCCTCAATGGTGTCGCCGCCGTACTCGTCTGCCTGCCCGTGCTGGGCCGTATCCCGCAGCTGCGTCCGCAGCCGCTCAGAGCCGTCGTCTAAGCCTTTGCGTAGCAGTTCTCTGGGTGTCGATACCGCCTTTTCCTTGATGCATTCAGAGAGCGTGGGTTTTTCTTTGATTTTTTTCATAGCACATCACGCGATAAGGTCGGAGGGGCGGGTCGTCATCATCTGATACAGCCTGGTGTGGCGGGGAAAGCTGTCCACGAAAGGCACGATGGCACTGCCGCATTTGATGAGCCCACGCCCGGAGTCCACATTGGTGATGTAGGAGAGCTGATTATCCGAGATGTTCAGCAGGCGCGCCAGTTCCTCCCGATCCGTGGCCGCCTGATTCAGCATGATGAGGAATTCACTGTTTGCCAGCATGGTGCGGGCCGTGTGGGACTGCAGCAGGTCCTCGATATTCTGGCTGATCCCCGTGCCGCAAGCCTGGTATTTTCGCATTCGTTTCCACAGGGTGAACAGGAAATTGGCGCTGTACTCATGCTGGAACAGCAGGTAGATCTCATCAATATAGATCCAGGTGTTGCGCTTCAGCCCACGGTTGCGGATGATGCGGTTGAAGATGCTGTCCAGCACCACCAGCATTCCTACCGGCAGAAGCTGCTTGCCAAGGTCCCGGATATCGTAGCAGAGGATACGGGCATTGGTGTCCACATTGGTGGGTTTGGCAAAGGTGTTGAGACTGCCGTCTGTAAACAGCTCAATGGCCAGCGCCACATCCTGCGCTTCCTTTTCCGGCTGGCGGAGCAGCTCCGCGTGGAAGTCCTGCAAGGTGGGGACCGCGCCGTGATAGCCGCTGCGGATATAGTCACGGTACACCTGCGCGGTACAGCGGTCGATGACGGATTTTTCCTTGGCAGACAGCTTGCCTGCCCCAATGAGCTGTTCACAGAGGGAGAGCAGGAACTCGGATTTCAGCACCACGGGGTTCTCTCCGTCCCCATAGCCCTGCTCCATATCCATGGCGTTGATATGGTTGGGTGAGGTGGCGGAGATGTTGATGACCTGGCCGCCCAGTCCTTCGATGAGGGGGCGGTACTCCGATTCCGGATCGATGACGATGATATCGTCCTGCGTGGACAGCGCCAGTGACACCATCTCCTTCTTGGCGCTGAAGGATTTGCCGGAGCCGGAGACGCCCAGAATGAATGCGTTGCCGTTGAGAAGCTGCCTGCGGTCCGCCACGATGAGATTTTTGCTGATGGCGTTCTGCCCGTAGTACACGCCGCCCCGGTCCCAGATCTCCTGGGCCTTAAAGGGCATGAGAACAGCCAGCGCTTCCGTGGTCAGAGTACGCAGAGCATCGATGCGGCGCAGGCCCAGCGGCAGCGCCGTCACCAGCCCGTCCGCCTGCTGCCAGTTCAGTGTCGTGAGCTGACAGAGGTGCTTGCGGGCAATGGACTGGAGCGTTTCCGTATCACTGTCCAGCTCTTCCTTGCTGTCTGCCAGATGCACCAGCGTCACCACGGCAAACATCATCCGCTGGTCGCGGGTGGTGAGATCGTCCAGCATCTCACGGGTCTCCTTGCGCTGCTGCTCCAGATCGTAGGGGACAACGGCAGAAAAGTTATTGTTAGCGTTCTGCCGGCGCTGCCAGTTGGTCACATTGGTCTCCACACCCAGCAGGCGGTTCTGCATCTCTCGTACCGCTTCGTCCGTGGGCACCGGGATGATGTCGATGGACAGCATAAGACTGCGGTTCAGGCTGGTAAGCTCATTGATCATGGAGTCTTTGATATAGCTGGCATACTCCTTCAGAAACAGTACCCGGCCATACTTACCGCCCATGATAAAATGATCCTTTTTGAATTCCATGCTGTCCGGGCAGATGGCGTCCTTGAAGGAACGCCCGTTCTTCATGTTCTCCCGGAGGTCAAAGCGGAACTCGCTTTCCTCACCCACACGGTAGAAATCATGCAGGATGTGGAGGCGGTCTGCCGCATCCATCTCCTCGCAGTGGGAGTCCATGTGGTTCAGACGGGAAGAGGCGTCATGGACCGTGCGGTCAAAAAATGCGCGGGCCTCCTCTACATTTTTCTTGTGGACGGACAGGGTGATGTAGCGCTCCTGCACCACGCTGTTGGATGAGTCCGTCACCTTATCCAGCAGCATGGCGTTGTATTCCTTGCGTCCGCCGTCCAGATCATCTCCCTTGGGCGGGATGAGGATCTCCTGCTCAAAATTGCGCCGGTCCAGGCGCTTATTGTTGATGGTGATCTTCGTGGTAGAGCCGGTGTCCAGCGCGTTCAGCAGCTCGGAATAGCTGAGAAACATGGCTATCTTATCCTCTTTCGAGGCAATGGCATAATTGATGTCGCTAAATCGCAGTGTTTTAGAATACTTGCTGCCAAATTGAAAGACCCCATCCGGCCAGATGCGGCGGATGGGGATGATGTCCTGTACAGATTTCGGAACCGTAAATCTTTCTTTGTCCTGCTTCAGTGTATTTTGCAGAGTTTTAATCAAGTTTGAGAGCCTCCTTTATCGTTGAATTTTCCAGAGCTTTGGCGTATATGTTGTCCGATTTGAACACGAGCCTGCGGGGAAACAGGAATTCCGAGCGGATATACGCGAGCAGAAAGCGTTCCAGCGTCATGCCGTTATACTGAAAAAAGCCGCCCAGGGCAAAGGGAAAGGCTGCAAGCACGCAGACCCAGCCAATCTCCCCATTCCCCAGCACAGGGCGCAGGCCGAAATATACGCCCACTGCCACGGCGACCGCCAGCAGTGCGAACAGCAACTGCCGCAGGGACAGCCCGAAGAATAGACTCTCCTGGTAATTTCGTACTTCTTTGTTGATGCGGACCTCCAATGGATCACCTCCGAGTTTTTTCTGAGTTTTGCTGAACAGACTCTTGTTTTGTCTGTGCAGTCATGGTACTATGCCACAAACCCGATGAAGGAGGTCGTGACATATGATCGCTTTTCTGATGATCGCCGGGCTTGGCGTCCTGGCGCTTCTCTCCCGGCTGGCCGCGCTGACACGGATGACCATCCCGCTTTTGTACACCGTGTCCATGCTGACGGTGTTCCACGGCTGGTATCGCGCCCATACCGTGCTGGCAGACCGCATCCTGTTCGCCCTTGTAGGGCTGGTAGTGCTGTCCTGGCTGCTTTCGCTGATCCGCTTTGTCTGCGATCTTGTTATGCAGGCACGGGATGATGCTGCCGCTATGGAGTATTTCTCCTACCGTGTTCGCAAAGCACGGGAGAACGGCGAAGACACCGTCAGCACAGAGGGCCTGTGGCGCTGAATCAGCCAAGGCCCATCAGCTCTCGGATGATGCGGTCGCTCATCTTGATCGCGCCTACCAGCACCAGCATATTGAAGATCAGCTCACCCACATAGTTCCATACGATGGTGGCTGCCGCCAGCGTATCGTCCGCGATGGCAGGCGGGGACGAGGCAAAGGCAGAGAAGATTACACAGGCCAATACGATGACACAGCCCTCCAGACAGATGGCGGCATAGCTTTTCAAAAAGGCTACGCCGATACTGCTGGAGGGCTGTCCCGCAAAACTGGCCAGCGGGATGGGTGCGATGGCCGTTGCGATATAGAGCTTAAAAAAGCGGCTATATACCGTCAGTATCATGACAAGGGAAAGTACCCAGATAAAGAGCGAGCCCAGCAGCGTCACCGCCCAAAGGGGGATGGAGTCAATAAAGCCCACATCCTCGATGACACTCACCAGTTCATCCGGTAATGTGGTGGCAGACATCGCCGTCAGCCCGGAGGAATCCATGATGGTTGTCACCATGCCCTGGGCAACACGAAACGCGCCGGTCATCAGTTCCATGCCCCAGGTCACTGCCGCCTGCGCCAGCACAAAGCGGATGAAGCATTTGAAGGCCACTTCCGGCTTCTTCATCTCGGTGAAGCTACCGCAGGTCTTGACCACGCCCATTACAAAAAACAGCACCAACAGCGCATATCCCACCGCTTTCAATCCGCCGTTGATGCCGACGATGACATTCCAGATACCGCCGCCCTTGAAATTCTCCGGCGATGTGGTGATGAGCTGCCAGATCTCCTCCAGTCTGCCGTTCCACATCTCCAGCGCAGAGTTCAGGTTGTCAATGATCCAGTTTCCACTTCCCATTCAAAATCACCTCCTACGGGAAGAACAGGGTGAACGGTATCATGCCGTTCACCCTGCCGCGTTTTTCAGCCGGTGATGAGGGAGAGAATCTCCTTGGTGAAGGTAATGACGATGCCGCCTGCCACCGTCAGCATACCGTTGGCGCGCTGGGAGGGGTCATGGCTCTTGAGGGACAGGCCCACCTGCAAAATGCCGAAGCCCAGCAGGATGAGGCCAATGGCGCGGATCAGCGAGAAAATGAAATCAGACAGGTTGTTGACCACCGTCAGCGGGTCATCTGCCGCCAGCGCAGGCACTGCGGTGGCGACCAGAAGCAGAGTAACGCAGGCAAAAACGGAATAGACGCGCTTTGCCTTTCTCTCGAAATTTTTGTTGTTCAAATCATGTTTCATGCTGCAGCATTCTCCTTTTCATTGTCAAAATCAATCTGGAACAGCGGCTCTCCCGTAATAGGAGGCTCCGCCGTCCCGTGGTGGATGTAGGGCGGTCCGCCGCCATCCATCGTATAGCGGATGGCGGGATGCTCCATGAGCTCATACTTTTCGTCCATCACCGGCCGTGTGCCGCGGATGAACAGAATACAATACCGGTTATCCAGCATCCGTACCTCGTCCGGCGTCAGTAGTTCCCGCCCACTGATCTGGAAGTTGGTGGAGTAAGACCCGGACCGCCCTTTGGTCTGCCCGTGGGTCTTGGTGTCGATGGTGGACTTACCCAGTGCCTCGGAAATGTACTTGTGGGTGCTTGCCTCGTTGCCGCCCAGATAGAGCAGCGTGTCCGAGTTGCCGGGGATGGTTTCCCACGAGTCCTTATACAGCTCCTTGATCTGCGCCATGTTCTGGATGATGGTGCTGCAGGAGATGTTGCGTGAGCGCATGGTCGCAAGCTCCCGCGGCAGCCCCGGCAGATTGACCGATGGCGCTTCATCCAAGATGAAATGCACGTGGCAGGGCAAGGCTCCGTGATGGATCTGGTCTGCGCAGTAGTAAAGGGTCTGGAAGATCTGGGAGTACAGAAGACTCACTAAAAAAGTAAAGGTCGTATCATTATCCGGGATGACGGCGTACAGAGCGCACTTTCGCTCTCCCAGCGTGTAGAGATCCATGTCATCATGGTCGGTGACAGCTTTGATCTGCGGCAGATTGAAGGGCGCCAGCCGCACAGCGGCAGACACCAGAATCGATTTTGCCGTCTTGCCCGCCGCCTGCTTGAAAACCTTATATTGCCGCAGGGCAACACTTTCCGGGTTCTCATACTCCATTGCCCGGAACAGCAGATCCAGCGGGGAGACATACTCGTCATCGTCCTCCTTCACTTCGGCATATTCCAGCACACGCAGCACCATTGAAAAATTCTGCTCATATTCCGGCGCTTCCTGGAACAGCATGAGGATGATGGCCTGCAGCAGTGCTGTCTCGGACTTCGACCAGAACGGATCGGACTCGTGACTGCCCTTGGGCGTCGTTGCCTGGATCAGCGTGTTCACCAGTTTCAGCGCGTCCTTTTCATCCCGCAGATAGCGGAACGGGTTATAGCCGTCCGACTGCGACAGATCCACCAGATTCAGCACTCGGATGTCGTATCCCTGCCGTTTCAGATACCCTCCGGTGGCGGTCAGCACCTCCATCTTCGGGTCCGTGATCACATAGTTGCTGTTTGCTTCCAGAATGTTGGGCTTGACATAGCCGCGCGTCTTGGCGGCGCCGCTGCCGCCAATGACCAGCACATTCAGTGAGCGCCGGTGCTTGTGGGTATCCAGCCCCAGCCGCACATGGCGGGTGAGGATCTTGTTCTCCTTTTGACGGAACTGCGCGTTGAGCTGCCGGGGCGAGCCCCATGCGGCGGAGCCGTGTTCCTCTCCGTCCCGTGTCCTGCCCTGTCCGGAAGCATAGAGACACAGCCCCATGAGATATGCGCCGGTGCAGACGAGAATGGACAACAGACTCTTGTCTGTCCATTGGATCTGGAAGGGCTGTTCCAGCGCAGCAGTTAAGTTTGATAGCAGCTCCGGCAGACCGCCGCCAAGGGACTGGGCGATCAGCAGCGCCGCCCATACCACAGGGATATAGAGGAACAGGGCAAGTACCAGATCCGTTGTTTGGGATGTCTTTTTCAGCCGCATCACCTCCTGCATAAAAAAATACGAGGCCGGCAGAGCATTCCACTCTGCCGGCCTTGCTGACGAAACGGCTTTCTTACTTTGTCCTGTCCGGTCGTGCTTTTTGACGGATCTTTTCTCTGGCCGGGGCAGACTTCTGCCGGGTATCCAACTGCGCCTGATACCCTTTCAACCGTTCCAGAACTGAAGTGCGCTCATTCGTCATCGTCCCGGCAGCCGTTTCCCTGCCGCTGGATGAGGTCGATCTGCCTTTGGTATCTGGCAAGTCTGTTCCCGACCGAGATTCTTTTTTTGGCGCCACCTCCTGCCGCTTGCCCACAGGCGGTGTCACAGGCGTTTCCCCCTGCCGGGGGCGTTGCTGCTCGCGCTGCGGCGCCTCCTGTCCCACACGGGCTTCCTGCTCCTTAGAGGGGGCATCCTGCCGCGCCTGCTCCGGCTGCCCGGTATATCGGATGCGCTCAAAGATCATATTGGCGCGGTCGATCTCCGTTACCGGCATGATCACATCCACGACTTTTCCCTTGTTATCCGAATCACGGATGGCAGAGAACAGGATCTTCTGTTTTCCTGCCCGCTGCCTGAATTGCTGATACTGCTCCGGAGACATGGCGAACCGCCGCACATCACGGGTCTCCTTCAGCATCTTTGCCAGATTGACTTTGCCGGAAATGGTCTTGTGTTTTTTCGCCAGCGCCATGGTGAGCGCCAGTACATTTTTAATGGCGGAGCCGCTCAGCCGGACAGCGACCTCGCTGCCGGAGAGCATCATGCGTACCAGCTGGTCCGCCGCTTCACCGCCTCCGATGTTCATGTTCCCGCACCTCCTTCTGGTGTTCTTCTGTTTTCTGGATGTCCTGCTCCATTACAGGCGTCTGCTGGCAGATCTCCCGGCAGAGCTTCAGCTTTTCCCGCTCTGCCCGGATCTTCCGATTCACCTCTGAGAGCTGTTCATACACTTCTGCCTTTTCTTTCTTCAGCACCTCCTGTGGAATGCCGCTGACCTCCAGCAGCTTCACGGCTTTCATGTACTGCTCAAACTCCCGCTCCATGCCGGTGAGCCCTTCCTCGTATAACGCTCTGCTGGGTTCCAGTGCCTCCGCATCTGCCAGCGCCGCGTAGAGCGGCTGGCGTTTCTTCTTCCGCACATTGAGGAGGGTCCGCTGCTTTGTCAATCTGCCCAGCGTTTCCTCTGTGCGATGTTCGAATGCCGCCATGTCAGCAGGCGTTGTGATGTTATTTTCCCGCAGGGACGCGAACTGCGCCTGATACCGCTCGAAGCGCATGACCGCCTGCCGCAGATGCGGCGTCATGCGGGGCGGGTACTGCCGCTTTTCGATCTTGCCCAGCAGATAGAGATAATGGACATAGAGGGCAAGAAAACCGCTGTATCTGGGATGCTTCCGGTACGGCTGATATGCCGGCCGCGCAGGCAAGACAGGCCGCAGTCCCGCTTCGATCTGTTCCAGGTTGCCCTGGATGGCAGCACGGATTCCGTCCTCTGTGAACAACGGATCTCGTCTGCCAGGGTACTGAAATCGCTCCTGCCCCCGCAGGCGGAAGCCGAGCCTGCCGCCATGATGGATCTCATACCCCTTATGCTCCATGAGCAGGAAGAAGTGGCCGAGGTCGTTGGCGTCCCGGATGGCATCCCGCAGATCTGCCTCCAGCAGGGAGCGGAAGGTGGGCTGCCCCCTGAACTGGCGCAGCCACTCAATGTAGCTGACCGATCTGGCAGGCGCGCCCTGCACGATGACGGACAATCCATGCTCCCGGCAGAGCCGGTCTGAAATGGCACGGATCTGCTGGTAGTAGCTTTGCTGCGTGCTGTGATACTTTTCGCCGGTATCTGCATTCACCGAATTAAATACAATATGCGAATGGATATGATGCCGGTCTACATGGGTCCCAATCACAACCTCAAAGCCGTCCAAGTGTTCCTGCGCGAATGCTTTAGCAATTTCTAAAGCAAGTTCAGGTGTGATTTCACCAGGCTTGAACGATTGAATGATGTGATAGCATTGACGCTTATCCAATCGTCCGGTTTCCAGCTTTGTTTTCATCATCTCGCGGTACTCTCTCCCTGGATCGCAATTAAAATGTGCTGTTAAAATATGCCCATCCGTTTTGTCACCGTTCAGAACATAATCAATGGCTTCTTTTAAGCCGCCGTTACGGGGCAGGATTTTCGTAACAGCCATTACTTATTCGCTATCCGGAACATAAGCTCATATACCTGATCCAGAAGATAGAGTCCCCGTTTGGCATCCTCCGGCTTCGCAATTCCGGCATTGACGCTGCGGGCGATCTGGTTGATGTTGTTGCCGATATGATGTATTTCCGTCCGGAGCTCTTTAATTTCTTTTGTTGGGCGGGCTTTGACCGGTCGTCCCTCAATAAGCCGTGCAAGATATGCCCGTTTTGTCAGCCTGCACTCTTTGGCCTGACAGCACAGCAGCTGATACTGCTGTGTTGTCAGTACGATGTGCAGATGGTGTTCTTTCTTGTTCTCATCCACATTTTTCTCCTTCCTGCGGCGTATAGCCGCAAGTTTTTCCGCCAGCAGGCGGCATAGGGGACCGGGGTATCCTCGGCAAGCTGTGCAAATGTACATTTGCGCGATGCTTGCGCCAGCGCCGCCCACGGCGGCGTTGGCTGTTCCCCGCCGTCGGCGGGGCGTTTTTTGAGAGGTAGGTTGATTCCAATACAGGCGGACACAGTCCGCACCTTTTCCAGAAAAAAGAAATGTCTGGCAGCAGCGCCAGACATCCGGTTTCGCAGGGTCCTTCCGCACAGGGTGTCAATGTAACACCCAAAATAGAAACGGCAGGGTGTCATCAAGACACCCTGCCCGTTCAAATATTGAATCAACGCTCGATCTCTTCCGTTTTCTGCCTGCTGTTTCGTGCAGTAGTTCGAGCTGCGTCGAAGGGAAGGACGAATCCTTCTACCTGTTGATAATAGCTCGTCTGTTCCTCTACAAAGAATGCCACAAGAGGCGCATAGCAAGTGCTGTTGCCACACAGCACAGGCTCAGGCGGCGCACGCCAGTTCCTTCCGAATACGTTCCCGTGCCAGCTCCGCATAGGTGTCTGTGACTTCGATGCCGGTGGCGGTATAGCCCTCCTGCACAGCCGCCAGCACCGTGGTGCCGCTGCCGGCAAAGGGGTCCAGAATATGCCCGCCCGGTTCCGTGATCTTCACGATGTCCCGCATAAGCTGCAGCGGCTTCTCCGTCAGATGGATGCGGCTCTGGGGATTGCCGTATTTGAACACCCCCGGCAGACACGGGACCGGGCGGCTGATAGGCATATCGCCGTTGGAGCCCCAGACGATATATTCCGCCTGCTGGCGGAAGCGCCCCTTCTGGGGGCGGCTGTTGCCCTTATCCCAGACAGCGGTACCCCGCCAGATCCAACCGGCCCACTGGAGAGCGTCTGTCGCCGCGGGAAGCTGCCGCCAGTCGATGAACATACATACCGGCGCACCGCTCTTGCATACCTTTCGCGCTTCATACAACCACTCCGCCGCCCAACGGGTCCAGGAGCGCTGGTCCTTGGCATCCCCATCGAAAGGGGGCGGTGCGTTCTCGCCCATGCTGGAATACTTCCTGGCGGTGGATTTGTTTTTTTCCGCCTGGGTGCGCCCACCGGACGCATAGGGCGGATCGGTGATGACAGCGTCAAAGGTGTTGGGGGCAAAGGTCCCCAGCACCTTCAGGGCATCCCCCTGGAGGATGCTCCATTTCTGATTATCGCTCATGCTCATGCTTCTCCTTCTTTTTCGTTCGATTTTCGCGGGGCGGAGACAGCTCCGTCTCCACATATTCGCTGATGATTCCCAGTGCTTCCTCATAGCTGTGGCACGCTCCGCCCATGATGCGGGTCTGCATTTCCTTTGCTTCTGCCGCCATGCCATTCTGCCGAAGAACTCTGGCGGCAATACCCATCAGATGGAAGATGTTGCCGTCCTGCCCCAGCAGAGGGCAGAGAGGGCGGGGGTTCTCCTGCCGGGCGGAGCGAAACCCGCCCAGCCTGTTGGGAACATAGTCAGACAGCCATGTGCCGCCGAATGCGCCGTGGGTCTGCAAACGCCACATCGCCAGCTTCCCCATATCCACCTGAATGTTCTCGAAGGGGAACAGCAGATTGTTGAGTCCATCGTGCTGAAAAACCTTGACCGTCTCAAAGCGGCTGCCATTCTGCAGGATGCCGTCCTGCGTCAGCAGGTCATTGATGCCATCCAGCCACTCCTGCGCCTCTCCGCCGCAGCCCTGCAGCACCAGTCCCTCCTGATGCTCCATATCCCGCAGATCGTCCGCGGTGATCTTTTCAATCGGCATTTATCGCTCCTTTCTGCCGAGGCGTCTTGCAGGCGGTGTCCGGCCAATGGTTTTCTGATCCGTCAACACGGGGATGCCCAGCTCACCGGCTTTATAGATCTCCTGCCACATCCCATCCGTCCAGACCGGACCGTACACATTCATCTGCTGGCAGGATTCCAGCAGGCGCAGTCCCATCGCCCTGGCTTTTTCATCCTGGGCGGGATCGTCGGGATCTGCGACAGGCGGGAACAGCAGGTGCGGACAGATAGGGATATTTCCCTCCGCAAACACCTCCTGCGCTTTCTGCCGCGCAAACTCCACATTGTTTGTCACATCGCCCCGCAGCGGAGCACAGATATAGACCAGCTTGGGGCCGCTCCGTTCCAGCTCCGGCGTGCGCTCCCGGAATGCGGACAGATACTGACCGACGGCATCCCGCAGAGCGGCATAGTCCGCGGCAGTGGGATGATAGGCGTACCATTCCACTTTTCCGTAGTCATCCCACAGGTGGGGAATGACGCCGCTGCGGAAGTTGGGATTGTTCGGCACCTGCTTTTTACCCCAGACATCCTGAAAGCGCAGCAGCGTCCGGTCCACCACGCCCTCCGTGCGGTTGAGCACCGTGAGGCGGATGGCGTCATATTGGCTGGAGATATGGGTAGAGAGAAACTCCGCCCGTACACGCAGGTCCTTTCCGAGATCTCCCACGCACACACGCCCGGAGAATTGAGGCCGATCCACGAGATCGCTGTGTTCAAACAGCTTTCGCAGCTCCTGCTCATACACGGTCATCGCTCCACACCTCGTTTCTTTGGCGTTTTTGTTTTCATGGGACTTACTTCTTTTTGCAGAGGTTTCAAGGTCTCACGCCCGATGCCGCGGATCACGCTGCGGCTCTTGCCGCTCAGGACAAAGGTATCCTTTGTATCGTTGCGGACTTCCTCGCAAGGCAGGATCACGGCAGAACCGGTGATGCGGATATCCCCCTGCACCGTGCCATACACCTTGCAGTTGCCGGACAGGATGGGAGTCCCCATCGTATGGGGATCGTGAATGATCTGCGCGTTTCCGGAAGCCAGCGCTTTTCCGGTCATGGAGGCCCCGCGGAGATAGGCGTTGTCCTCGGCGCGGCTGTGGCCGCTCATCACGCTGCCTTTGGAAACATAGGCGCTGCCACAGGCAATGGCGTCGCCCCGCAGACAGGCATCCCGATCCACATAGGCGTCACCCGCTGCAATGGCATCATCGAAGATCCACGCGCAGTCTCCCGGCTCCGCGGACAGGTTGCTTTCGCTTTCCACGAAGCCACCTATGTCGCCTGCGCAAATCTCACCGCAGATGTCCCGCAGCGCGCGGATGCGGTGCAGGAACGGATATTCCTCATGGGCAATGTCTGTGATCTCATATTTCTGATTGCTGATGGTTCTCATCTCCTTTTCCTTTTTTATGCCGCTTTTTGGCACAGGGCATCTTCTTTTCGGAATGCCGCATCGATGTCGGAAAAGCGCTCCGTGCGGTTGAATTTCTCGGACACCTTTCCCGGCATGGCCTGCAGCTCCAGCATTTTCGCCCACAGCTCCGGATGGTGGTCATAAAGGTGCCGCAGCTCCTTCCGCTTGGCATTCGGGCAGAACCAGCAGCCGCCACGGTCTGTGAACGCATAGACAGGTGAAAGCAGCCCTGCCGTTTGACAGAGCTGCTTTGCATCCTCTTCGGTGTAGTGATATTTTTCCAGCAGGGACACCTGATTTTTCTGCAAGCGGCGCAAGCGCACCGGCTCATCGCTGGCGATGCCCACATACTGCACAGTATCCGGCGTCAGAGTCCTGTTATACCGGCGGATGGGACGGAGCTTACAGTCCCGCTGAACGTAGCAATGCCCGCACAGAGGGAATCCGCGTCGAAGTCCTTTTTTCGGACCGCGGGTAATGACTCCGGCAAACAGGTCCAGATAGGTCTTATCCGAACGCAGCACACGAACCGGGATGCCCAACCGTTCCAGTCTGGGCATCGCAGTCTCATAGATGAATGCCCGATGCTCCGGCACCTCGCCGGAGATCCTTTTATCGAACATCACCTCACAGTAGGCCGCTTCATCCAGCGGTTCCCCGTGCTCCAGCGCCAACAGGATCGAGGCAAGGCTGTCTTTGCCGAAGGAGCAGGACGCAATATGCAGGGTGTTCTTCTTTTCTTTTGAAATCATGATCATCCTCTCTGATTCTGTTTTGCTGGCAGTATTGTCAGCAGGTGGGGAGTCTGCTATAATAGCGCATATCATTTCCAGTCATTTTAGATATGAAGGAGACGAAATACGATGAATAAAACAGAACTGATCACCGCCATGGCGGAAGCCAGCGGCCTGACCAAGAAGGACTGCGACACCGCTCTGAATGCGTTTGTCGACACGCTGCAGACTGCGTTGAAGTCCGGCGACAAGGTACAGTTGCTGGGCTTTGGCACCTTCGAGGTGAAGGAGCGCGCCGCCCGCACCGGCAAAAATCCCGCCACCGGAGCCACCATTGAAATCCCCGCTTCCAAAGCGCCGGCTTTCAAGCCCGGCAAGGCATTCAAGGATTCCGTGCAGTGATAACACGCCCGCGAGAGACCATCTCTCGCGGGCCTTTTCTGTTATCGGTGCGATACGCCCATGTCCTTGGCACGACAGGCACATTCCAGCACCTCTGTCATATCCGTGCGCTCCCAGGGCGCGTCCGCATGGGTGAAGTGTCCGTAATTGCAGAACTTTTGGAACATAGGCTGATCCAGTCCCAGCGTTCCGATCATGCCGTCCGGCGTCAGGTTGAATACCGTGCGGACAGCCTGTTCCAGCACATCATCGGAATAGATGCCGGTATGCTCCGTATCCACTGTCACCGCCACAGGCTGTGCCTTGCCGATGGCATAGGCAAGGCTGATGGTGCAGCGCTTGGCCAGTCCTGCCGCTACGATATTCTTGGCAATGTAACGGGCCATGTACGCGCCGCTGCGGTCCACCTTTGTTCCATCCTTGCCGGACAGCGCGCCGCCGCCATGAGGGGCGAGGCCGCCGTAGGTATCCACCATCAGCTTGCGTCCGGTGAGTCCGGTGTCCGCTTCAAAACCACCCTGGACAAATCGACCGGAGGGATTGACCAGCACTTCGGTATGCTCGTCCAGCGGAAGTTCCTGCATGGCGGGTCGGATCACATGGCGCAGGATGTCCCGGCGCAGTTCCGGCAGGGGCAGTTCCTCCTCATGCTGGCAGGATACCACCACTGCGGCAACGCGGTACGGGACTCCAGAGCGGTATTCCACAGACACCTGCGCCTTGCCGTCCGGACGCAGGCCGGGGATGATGCCCTGCCTGCGGGTATCGGTCAACAGGCGGGTCAGTCGATGGGCCAGCACCACAGGCAGAGGCAGCAGCTCCTTTGTTTCATCGCAGGCAAAGCCGTACAGGATTCCCTGATCTCCTGCGCCGGTCTCCGTGCCGCCACACACAGCTTCCGCAATGTTGGGACTCTGTTCATGGGTGATGACCTCCACCTCATAGTCGCTGCCGCCGTATCCGGCTTCCCGCACCGTCCTGCAAATAATGGCAGGGATATCCGGAATCTTCGCTGCCGTGATCTCGCCTGCGGCGATGATCTTTCCGGCTGTGGCCATGACCTCGCAGGCAACGCGGGCAGCGGCGTCCTGCGTAAGACAGGCATCTACCACCGCGTCCGCGATGGTGTCGCAGAGCTTGTCGGGATGTCCCTCAGTGACTGACTCAGCAGTCAGAATGCAGTTATCTTTCATATTCATGCTTCTCCTTTTTCATCGGTTTCTTATGTGCCTCCGGCTGTTTCGGAACAGAGAGGATCATTTCGTTGCTGTATTTGTCCTTGTACTTTTCGATCTGCTGATCCGTCAGCGAGGCAAAATCATCCTCTTTAAGACCGGCAACAAAAAATGTGCCGCAGACAATGTCATACGGCACACCGTGATCATCGGTCAGGGCGCGGTTCCACGGCAGGCCCAGCAGCTTGCCCTCGTCATTACAGACGAGCGCCACCGGGTCATCGAAGGGGTAAACTGCCTGAATGGTGCCGCCTACCAGTTCCTGCATGGCAGAAAGGGTGTGGTCGATCTCCTGCACCGCAGGCAGTTCCATGGGGCGCACCACAAGGACTTTCATTTTTTCTGTGCTGATATGGGTTCCTCCTTCCCAAAAGAAAAGCGGCAGCAGCAGATTCCTCTGCCGTTGCCGCAAATGGTGATTCTTATTCTTTTTTGGATGCCAGCGTCCGGGTCTTCAGCAGGGCATTTTCCAACGCCCGATGATCTTCATGCTCCTGCCACCATTGGGGGCGCAGGAATCCCAGTGCTGCAGCCGCCCATTCATAATCGGCCCGTTCCAGTGCGCCGCCCAGCAGCCCCTGCCGGAATTTCCGGTGCCGTTCCCGCACGGCCGGGTCCACGCTGTCCCGTTCCAGATACAGTTCCAGAAAGCCGCCGAGGACAGCAGCTTCCTCCGTTGTATAAAACATATCCGCCCCCCTTTCACAAACAGGGGTTATTGTAACACAGACTGTGGAAAATGAACACCTCTTTTTCACTCCGACCGTCTGTTGCGCGGATACCGCGCCTGTGATACACTGTGCTTACGAACAAAAATATGAGGAGGCGGCTGTGATGATATGGTTTTGGGAGCTTTCATGGCTGTGGAAGATGCTTGGCGCCTCGTTACTGGTTTCCGCGGTATGCGTCGCCGCGGCCGCGCTGATCGGCAAGGCGGCAAAAATCCGCCCCGGCAAAAAGGTTTTCCTGCTCGTTGGGATCTTGGCCTTTGTGATCTCTATTCTGGTGCTCTTCTTTCTTGCACAGACGCCGGCGCTGCTCTGAGTTACCGCTCCGGCCCTCTGTTTCGCTCAGGCGCTCTCTTTGGCTTGTCGATCCTGCCGCTCCACACCTCGTCAATGGTCCTGCTCCACGCATCCCGAAGGGAGTCCACCGGCAGGCCGTTGGCTTCAAAGCCTCGCTGGATCACGCGGTAATAATACGGGGACGGCAGTGCAGGCTGGCGGCAATACGGCTCCGCCATGATATAGACCATGACTGGGATCTCTGCACCGGCCGCGTCTTTAACAGTCACGGTTTCTTTCGTGTAGTGGCGGGGATACCCCTCATACCGATCCAGAGACTGTTCACAGTTTGGCGTGATCTTCCACACCAGTCCGTGGACAGTACTGCCTTTTTTCGGTGCAACGGTAGCGAAGCCGCTGCCGCGGAAGCGCAGTTCGTAGTTTTCAAGCCTGACCGGTCCCACGATCTCGGCATCCGGACAGCGCTGCGCCATCTGCTCCAGATCAAGGTTGCTGCCGTAGGCGAAATACAGGTTTTCCTCCACGTCACACCTCCAGCATCGTCAGAGCGCCAAAGCGGTCCAGATGACGGAGCAGGGCTGCCGCCTGTGTCTCCGCATCGCCATCCGGAAGGGGACAGTCCATTCCCGCGGTGCGGATGACATTATTCTGTACAAACCAGATGTAGGTCTCCACATCCGGGAACTCTGTGGGATCAAAGCTGAGATCCTGAAGCTGTTCCATGATCCCGGCTGCGGTCCCTTCGTACACGGTATCTTCAATTTGAATCTTCAAAGGCTTCACCTCTCCATTTCTCTGGATTTTTTCTTCTTTTGATTGACTGTATAGCTGTCCTTATCGAAACGCCACGCCCGATCACCGTCCAGATTTGCCAACAGGTGGTCACGGGTATGCTTGAATTCCTCGCCGTTGAGCCCCAACCGCACCAACCAGACCCGGAAGGTGAACAGTTCATTGTCACTGTGGGTCTTGCGCATGACCGTGCTGCGCTGGGCGATAGCCTGGGCGGAGATGGCAAGGCACAGATTCACATAGGCAGCAACTTTTCCCGCGTGGAGTGTGGAATTGAAACAGCGCCATTCCACCGTCCCCCGGTAAAAGACCGAATGCAGATTCAGTGCGTAATAGCGGGTCCAGTTATAATGGTCTGCGCTGCCGTTATCTCCCTCATACCAGATATTCTCCAGCTGCGTCAGATCCCTTGTCTCATCCGACGAGAGCCTGCGTGCCTGCTTCAGCATGGGTTCCCGCACCTTCTGACACCAGCGGGACGCCCGGCTTTCATTGACCTGCAGCGATTTGAACAGGATATCCTCCTTGGAGTACATGATGCCGATGAGATTTTTCAGACTCTGCCTGTTATGATTGGCTGCGTCCACATGGACATGGATGCCGCAGGAGCTGTTGGCCTTGGCTCCTGCGTGGCGTACCTGCCGGACACACTCCTGCAGCTTGGGCAGTTCCGCATAGGTGAGCTTTGGCGTTACCATCTCCACGCGGTATCTGTAGTCACCCGTTGCACGATAGCCGCTGCCGATCTTCTGCTCCCCGTGGATGCTGGAGTCACTCATGACCGTCCACTCTTTGCCGTCCCGATCCGTCACACACCATTTATCGTAAGCGCCGCCCACATAGCGGGCGTCCGTTGCAAAATACGCGGCCAGCGCTGTTGCCGCCTGCTCACGGGTGATGCCGGTCATTTCAACTTCCACGCCGAAGCACTGGTCCTTCAGCCCGATCATGCGGCAGCACCGGCTTTCAGTTCCGCATCCACCTCCCGGATACGGCGTCCGATGGCTTCAATGACATTGGCGGTGACGCTGTTGCCTGCCTGCTTATACGCCTGTGCATCAGACTGGATGGCGAGGATGCGGTCGATCTGCCACTCATCGAAGCCCTGCAGCCGCAGACACTCCCGCGGCATCAGACGCCGGATGCGTCCGCCACGTTCCACGATGCCCTGGATGCAGCTCGTCTCCAATGTATGGGCGATATCCTGTCCCACACGACCACGGCGGGTATTGCTCCCGGAAAAGCCGAGATCGACACTGTCACCGGGATTCGCCTCTTTATAGCCTTTTTTCGTGGCTTCCTTGATGAGCAGAACGCCGGAACGTTCTGCTCTATGATTGGACAGCGTTGTCTGTCCATAACGGGCAGTGAGGCAGCGGGCAGCCTCCGTTTGTCTCGCCTCCCCGGCACATAGATCCACAAAGGGTCTGTCCTGCGGAATGATATACAATCCTGTTTTGCCGCCCACACCTCCAGCGCCGGCAGTCTGCGTGCAGGCTATTCCGTCTGCGTCGTAGACACGGGAGCCTTGCGAGCCTCCGAGGACTTGTATAAGAGCTTTTCCACCTGTGCCGAAGACAGGAAATATTTTTCCGGCGCATCGGGGATCAAGATAGCAGATAAGGAACAGCCGCCTTCTGGATTGCGGGACTCCAAAATGTTTGCTGTTAAGCACCATCCATTCCACGCGGTACCCCAGGTCATTAAGCGTGGCGAGGATGACAGAAAACGTCCGGCCTTTGTCATGCGACAGCAGTCCCGGAACGTTTTCGAGCAGAAGATACGAAGGTCGTTTGGATTGAGCCAATCGGGCAATTTCAAAGAAGAGAGTGCCGCGGGTGTCGTCAAAGCCCTTTCTTCTGCCAGCGATTGAAAATGTCTGACAAGGGAATCCTCCGCACAGAAGGTCAAAGTCCGGCAGGTCTGCGGGGTCGATTTTTGTGGCATCGTGATAATATCGTTCCTCCTTTCCCGGCTCATAAATGGCCTCATAGCTGGCATTGGCGTATTTGTCGATCTCGCAGTGTCCTACACACCGGAAACCGCCCGCGCGGGTCAATCCCGTGCGGAAGCCGCCGATGCCGGCGAACATATCAAAATATCGGATCAGGTCATCTCATCTCCTTCCTGCAGGGCAAGCAAAAAGCCGAGGACGCTTTCATCTACATCCCCGGCTCTGACGCTATCCTGCGCTTCTTCTTTGGTGAGCTGCACTCCCCGCAGTTCCTGCCGGATGGTCTGGCGAACGGCATCCAGCAATTCCTGCTGCCCTTTATACTCACAGACCATGCGGCAGACCGCGGCGGTACGCTGTCCTGCGGGGATCTCCGTCAGCTTCTTCCACGCCCTGCGCTGTATGGGCGAGGACATGGAAAAGGACAGATTGATCCGCTTTTTGTTACTGCTCATCGTTCTTTGTGAGCCGCTCTGCCAGCCGCTCATAGCCTTTGGCGTTGAGGGACACATCGTCAAGGATGACTGGACGGCAAAGGCCGTCTGCGGCGGATACATTCCGCTTCAGCATCGCCGCACCACCGCCCAGAAAAACAGCAGGCATGGCACGGGTATCCAGTCCGCTCTCCGTAATGGCGGAGAGCAGGCGATGGACATAGGCGTCTGCCTGCCGGTCAATAATTTTTCTGGCATCCTCGTTGATATGGACAGCATCGCCGCGCAGCACGCTTTCCATCTGTGCCGCCGTCATAGACAGGCCCAGCGTGCGGCGGATCTGCTCACCGATCTCATCCAGACAGCGGATCATGCCAAGTTCCAGACTGCGGCAGGTCGATGCATTGGGAATACGGTTGTCCAGGCGCATCAGATCCACCGTCCAGCCACCGATATCCGCCACGATCACAGAAGGCTCATCCAGCAGGATGCTCTGGGTCAAGACTGCGGCATAGCCCTGCGGGAACAGGGACACCTTGCGGATGGCGATGGAGTATTCCTGTCCCTCATAGCGGAAATTTACCGTTTTCCCATCCCGGAGCAGATAGTCCCGGAATGCATTTTTCTCCCGTCCAAAGCTGGTGAGGGGCAGTCCGGCCGCCAGATGGATCTCGGCCGCAGGCTCCGCATGACGGAAGGAGAGCTCCTTTGCGATGGCTGCCAGCGTAAGGAGGTAGTAGTCCTCTGTCTGCGTTTTGTTCTTCTGAAGCGCCTGACGCCCGCTGCCCACCACATAGAATTTTCCGCCGTATTCCAGCACGTCCTTCAGCGTATATGGCTCATGCTCATACGCCACCAGACCGGAGGGAAAAGAGAAATGGGACGTTTTCATAGCGGCATAGCCGTGGTCCACGCCGATAATCATGGACTCGCTCATCTTGCTTCACCTCCACGGCTGCGTTTCTTCTTATTTGATGTCTGGTGCCGGTCATAGTCCTTTCCGGCATGGATCAGATCCCGGATCTCCTTCAGCTGCAGATTCCAGCGCGTTTGACCGTCCCACTCCGGATGCTTCGCGCAGAGCCGGGGCAGATATTTCTTCAGATCCGCACCCTCTCTGGGAAACTCGATGCCGTCCTTATAGACGATATCCTGTTCCAGCTTCATCAAAAGCGCTTCATATGCGCTCCAATCTGTCTGATCATAGGCGCTTTTCCCAGTGAGCTGCTCGTAGGCATAGTCCCCGACATAGCTCAACTGCTCAAAGCAGCAATCGCCGTAGGGAACGACATCCGCAAGGCTGTCCGGTTCTGTCAACGCGGCAAAATAGGCTTCGCGCCCCTGTGCGATGAGCCAGGCGCGAAAATCGATAAAACCGTCATCGCTGCAGCCGTATTCCTTCATGATCCCTGCCGCGTCCCACAAGCCGAACTTGTCCGCGAGATCTTCATAGGCGTGGATGATGTCGTGAAAATTCTGCGCCTGCGTGGGGCCCATAGAAACCAGCCGGTCTTTCAGATAGGCCAGCATAGCGTCCATATCCTGCCCGCAGGCGTTTTTTGCCTCATGGATCAGTTCCCAGAAGGATTCTTTGTTGATCTCTGAGATCGGTTCCTTCACATTCTGTGTCTCCTTCCCAATACGTTTTTTGATGTGCGCTGCCGCACCCGCGCAGATCTTTTGATAAAACGCGCGATACTCCGGTGAGGTCTTATCCACTTCACCGAGAATCGCCCGCTCATAGGGCGTGCCGGGGACGATCTCCCATGTAACGGTCCCAAAGTATGCCGCTTCCAGATACCGCAGCAGCGTGTGTCCGTCTGCCAGCTCAAACATTCCCCGGTTATCCTCATAGGGAAATTCTTCATAGACCTTGAGCCCGGTGACTTCTTCCGCGGCGGCATACAGCGAGAATCCGTCTGCGTCCAGCGTCGGCGCAAGCTGCGCGTACTGTTCCTCCGGGGACAGCATTTTGTCATGCTGCTCCATCTGACCGCTCCTTTCTTACCCAGCCCGCAAAACGCTCTAAAAAGTGAACGCGCCCATGCACCTTCCCGGCAGACACATCCAGCCCATTCATCTGCGCCTGAATGCGGCGCTGGATGGCTTTCAACTTCTGCGGGTCATTGCAGCAGTCTACGATGACATACTCGCCGCCGCTGGTGGAGAGGATTTCCCGCTTGCCGTTCTCGTCCCGGATGCCGGACAGGAGACGCTGTCCCAGCCGTTTCCGGTAGGCGTCCTGGAGCGCGTCCATATCTCCGCAGACATCATGCTTTTTCAAGATCTCCGCGATCTCACAGGAAGTGATCTTCGTCTCGGCGGACAGCTTTTGCAAAATCTCCGCCTGCGCGTCAGGCGGGATTCCCGTCCGGCTGGGCATCGTTTTCTTCGCTTTCTGCATCGGCACACCTCCAATCCGCGGGCAGGATATTCTGCTCGATGATATCCGCAATCGTCCGGAACACCTCCGCCAGCTTGCGGGATTCCTTCACGGTATCCCGCATTTCCTCCGGGGTCATCCGCGTCCCGTCCGTCCAGCAGCGGATATTTTCTTCGGACGGCGTCAGCAGGACGGCTTTTTCATACGCTTTGCAGAAAAGCGCCGCGATCTTTCCTTTCCGGTCGATCTCGGCATCCTGCTTTTTCAGTTCTTTTTTCGCTTTTTCGTATTCCAGCGCTTCGGCGGCCGCCTGCTCCCGCTGCTCTTCCGGAAGGTCCTGAAGCTGCCGGGTCAGGTCATAGCCCTTGTTGATGGACAGTTCCTTTTTGTCCAGCGCCTCCTTGATGACCTCCGGGGCATTCTCATCGATCTGCATGACCTTGCCCATGGTGACCTCACCGATACCAACAGCATCCGCCAGTTCTTTACGGGTATTGACAGCAGTTTCTACTGAAGGAAGGTTTGACAATGTTGTCAAACCTTCCTTCGGACGATAATTCTGCCCACCGGCTACCATATTTGCCCTGGCTTTCGCCTCGATCTCCGGCTTCAGCTTCAGCGCGATCTTGCCCAGCTCCCACTTTTCCAGATTGCGACGACCTTTCTGGGTATCCAGCGCCCACTGCTTGGCTTCCAGCAGATCCTCGAAGGAGAATACCGCCATCGTATAGGGCAGGCCATGCTTTTCGCACAGTGCCTGACGGTTATGCCCGTCCACGATCACCATGTCCTCATTGACGATGATAGGGGAGTAACAGCCGTTTCGCAGCAGATCCTCTTCCAGAGCGGCAGACTGCTCCGCGCTCAAAGGCGGGAGCAGTTCGGCCATCTCCGGCAGGATCACAGGACTGCGCTCTGCGCTGGTGTATGTGATCCCGGTGTTTTTCATCAGGCGGCGTCCTCACTGGCGGACATATCCTCCACCGCCTGTGCCGCGTCCGCCGCCTTGCGGGGAGACAGGAATTCCACATCGCTGGCTTTGATGAGGAAACCGGGCTGGCGCTGGGGATCGTCCGCAAAGGTGATGGTCTCGAAATCGCCGGTGGCTGCCAGCTTGCAGCCCTTCCACGCAAACGCCGCACAGCGCTCCGCCAGAGGGCCGCGCACCTTGATGGAGATAAAATCGGTGAGCTTGTTGCCGTCCTTATCCTTATAGCGGCGGTCCGAAGCGATGCGCAGGATAGCGTAGGGCTTGCCGGTGGCCTCGTTCATCTTCAGTTCCACATCGTGGGTCAGATTGCCAATGGCAGTGATTTTCAGCATATTCAGTGCTCCTTTTTTTAATGGTTAGGTTTAGTTAAAAAGTGCGGGTGGTCTGCTCTCAGACCACCCGCAGGGGGATACAATTTACTTGCTCCAGCTTTCGCTCTCGCCCAGAACGGCGGTGTGGGCGTTGGCAGCTTCCATGACGGCGTAATACGCCCAATGCTTGCGGCTGACATCCGGGAAGGTGTTGAGCTTGCGGAGATTGTCCGCGATGTAGTCCTCATCCGCTTCGCGGCCCAGCAGGCGGTTGACAATGGTGACGACCTCGGCGCGGTTGATCTCGCGCTCTGCGTGGAACGAGCCGTCCCCGTAGCCGTTGATCCAGCCGTGGAGCGCGGCGTACTTGATGTATTCTGCCGCCCAATAGCCGGAGGAAACATCGTTGAAACCGCCGAACTGCTCCATGATCTCGGCGTCGCCATCACCGTACACATCAAAGAAACGGACAGCCATCGTGGTAAACTCAGCACGGGTAATGGCATCGTTGGGGGCAAAGATGGTCTTGCTCTTACCGTAGGTAATGCCGTTGTTGCTCAGATACTTCACATAGCCGCTATACCAGGCATGGGCGGGAATATCCGCAAATTTGGTATTTGCCGCCGTGGAAATGGTATCGCCGTTCTTCTCCGCCAGCAGACGGGCGAAGATAGCGGCGGCTTCCGCGCGGGTCATGCTGCGGCTGGGGCCGAAGGTGCCGTCCGTGTAGCCGACGATGTAAACGCCGTGGCGCTCGGTCTGCTCCACTTCGGGGACGGTCAGCTCGCCATTTTTGTCGGTCTTGCCTGCGGCAGACTGGCCGAGATCACCCTTGACCGTAACATTTTTGCCCTGCTGGGGAGCCTTCTTGTGGTCGGTCACGATGACCGTCACCTGATGCTTGGCGTCCAGATCCGTGCCGTCCGGCAGCTTCACTGTGATATTGCCGGTCTTGCCGATGGACACTGCACTGCCGGAGATGGGACGCTTCGTGTCCGTGCGGATGACCTTGACGGTCAGCGTCCAGCGATCGCCGTCCGCATCCTCATGGCCAGTAGTGACCTTGCCGTCCTCGTTGGTCTTACCGCTGCCGGTGGGGACGGTGATCTGACCTGCCTTGTCGGTCTTGCCTGCGGCATAATTGTCATTCTTATCTGCGACGGAAATACCCATATCGGGGACTGCGGACTTGTCCTTGACAAGCTGCACGGTCACGGTCGTCTGGTCTGCGTAGTCCAGCAGGCGGCTATTCGGCAGGCGGATGGAGATGCTGTTGTCCTTATGGAGCGCCACGGCAGCATTGGCAATAGGATTCTTGGTGTCGGTATCGGTGACGGTCACAAGGTAGCCGCCTACAATGGCCTCACCCTTGCTGTCCGTGGTGGCGCTGTTGTAGATCTTTTCAATGGGCTGCGTCTCCAGCTTTTCACCGCACACGGTACACTCCTTGTGCTTGCTGCCCTCGGAATCGGTGGTAGGCTCCTTGTCGATGATCCAGTCGCCGGGTTTATGACCGGCAGGCTCGGTATAGTCGGTCTTGGTAGTGTCGCCACAGCGGGCGCAGGTGTTGGTGGTGTAACCCATCTCGGTGCAGGTGGGTGCGGTCACTTCGGACTTGTAATCGTGTCCCAGGGCCTTTTCCAGCACAGCGCCGCAGCGGGTGCAGAGCTGGGGTTCCGTGCAGGTAGCAGGAGCGCCGGGGATGTGGCCATCCGCGGGGTCGGCATCCAGACGGTGGTAGCCACAGCGGGTGCAGCGGTATTCCATGACGCCCTCGCCGGTGCAGGTGGCGTTGGTGACGAGGGTTCCCTCATCCCAGCTATGACCGAGCGCATCGGTGTAGTCTGTGACGAAGCTGCTGCCGCAGCCATCGCAGCGGTGGATGGTCTTGCCGCCGCCCTCACAGGTCGCGGCGATTACATGGGATTCGTAGTTATGGGGCAGAACGGAAGTGATGTCCTCAATGTGACGATCGCCACAAACGGAGCACTCGCGGACGGTATAACCGGGGCTGGTACAGGTGGCGGCCACGGTATAGACCTCATAGCTGTGTTCGCCCTTGGGCGTGGCGGTCTGCTTCATCTGTCCGCAGCGGGAGCAGAGCTCCAGCAACTTGCCATCCGTTTCGCAGGTAGCGTCGCGGATGACGATGCTCTGCCATGCGTGACCGAGTGAGTCCACATAGTCGCGCTTTTCGATTTTGCCGCACTCCATACAGAGGTAGCGGTCATAGCCAAGGGTGGTGCAGCCAGCCTTGGTGCTGTCCAGCAGAATATACTTGTGATTTTCACCACAGCCCTTGTCGGTGCAGCAATTTCCATTGCAATTCTTGTTCTGGCAGCCGCAGTTGGGATCGCCGCAGCCGCAGGCACAAGAGCCGTCATCCTTGGTGGATTCGTCACGGAGCCATACCTTCGCCACGCCGTTCTCGGTCATTTCCTTGCCCTTGTAGGTGTAGGTGATCTCATAGTAAACCATGTACTGACCTTCCTCTGTGTAGTTGGGCGCGGAGGTCATGGTACAGCTATCCGCACTGTTGCCGTAGCGGATAGAGGTGCGGACACCGGCTTCGGAGAGATCGCTGACCGTGATGGTGTGGGGCTTGCCGTCCACCACGCCGTAATAGTCTGCAATGACCGCCTTTGCCGCCGTGTAGTCATAACGGGCGTAGTCGCACAGGCTGCATTTCTCTACCGTAGCGAAGCGTCCGTTTGCCGGCTGGGGCAGGACTTCCGTCACCATGCTGTGGCGCTCCAGCTTGCGGCTGACCGTATGATTGGTACCGTAGCAGAATGCGCAGTAGGTGCCGCCCTTGGTGGTGACAGTGTGATAGGTATCATCCGTATACTCGTAGGAAACGGTTTCGTCCAGTTCCTGCGTAAATGCGGCGGCACAGTCATACAGCCAGTAGACATTTTTCAGATAGCCGTACTCGCTTTTGCTCATATTTGTGTTGATGCCGCCGCAGGTTTCACAGACGGCTTTGGTGTAGTGATATCCGGTATAGGTGGCGTCCTTGCCGGGGATGCCGTCCATGGTATCACCTTTGCCGACGCCATCTACCATCGTGCCGTCCGAATATTTCACATTGCGGCTGAGTGCCGGCTGGCCATTGCGGGTATATTCGGGAACGCGGAACACCTCAAAAGATGTGGCTTTGCCGCACTCACCGCACTTGAAGGTCTCGCGGGTCACAACACTGTTGGCGTCCAGCTCATTGGTACGGCCGGATGCCTGCATCCAGTGCTCGGCGGGGTCGTGGTAACTGTTCTGCTGGGCGGCAAAAGCGGTGGGGATCATGCCCACGCACATGACCAGCGTCAGCAGCAGTGCCAGCGCCCTGCGGGAATAATGGTTCTTTTTCAGATTCATAGGTCCTCCTTATATTTTTTGTTTTTTATCCGCGTTGAAAACGATGTTCTTTTGGCTATCGCCCCCTTTCCCGGCTGCAAATCTTTCTTTGCAGATACTCGTTCCAATCCTTGCCGCAGCGCGGTTTCTCCACGGTAACGGCATACCCCTGTAACTGATACTTTTCCTGTAATTGCTGGGCGGCTTTCTGCCCAGGCTCGTCCGCGTCCAGACACAGCGCAATACGGCGGATCTCCGGATGCGCCTGCAAATAGGTCTGCAGTGCGCCGTCATAGAGTCCGCACAGAGCAACGGCGTTGGTTGTGTCTCTGTGGAGCGTGAGGTAACTCATCAGATCGATGGGTGCCTCAAAGACAAGCACCAGATCTGACTGCGGATCGCGCGGGAGGGAGAAGCCTGTGTTTTTGTCGCTGCCAGGAGCGTCTCCCTTGAAGCCGGGACCGTTCAGATCATAGGTGCCGCGCAGGCCTGCGTATTTTGCCTGCCCCGCGCTGTTCTTTCCGACGAAGACGCAGTTATGATGTACCGCATCCTCATACAGCAGACCGGCATTCAGAAATTGTCGGATCACCTGGGCAGCGATACCTCGCTTACGGAGATAGGCGAAAACCCTGCGGTCATCCGCATTGCGGGGCGGCAGGGAAAACTCCTGTTTCTGGCTGATCGGCTTTGGCTGCGGAATGGGCGCGTCTCTGGCTTTCCCATGGAAGGTCAGCAGGTACTCCACAGCCTCTGGAAAGCTCTTGCCGCAGAATTGCTGCAAAAAGGTAATGGCATCCCCGCCGGTATTCTGGGAATACCGGAACCAGGTATGCCGGTCCTTGATCCGCAGGCTGTCCATCTCCGCGGTAGTATGGAAGCGTCCCACGCGCTTGACCTGATAGCCGAGGTGGGAGAGCAGCTCCGGCAGGTCCGTTTCTCTGGCGATCTGCATTTCTGTGTCTGTGAAGCGATTTCTGATTTCGCTTGCCATAATGTGTGCCTCCTTTCTGATGAAACGCAAAAAGCCACCCAGGGCATCCGATATATTCGGATGCCCTGGGTGGCTTTCCCTAAATCATGTTCTTTTGTTTTGGCTTTTGTGCGGGCTTACACGGCGTTATCTTCGTCGGGGGTGTCCGTGTTCGCTGGAGCGGTCACGTCGGCCACACGGGGCGCGACAGGGGGCTCAGTGGGGGTGTTCTGCTCTGCGGCGTTCTCAGCGTCCGCTTCGTCCAGTGCCTGCGTGATCAGGTTCAGCACGAAGTCTCGCTGGGTGAGCTTTTTGCCGCTGCGGAGCGTCTCGCGCTCCAAGTGACGCTTGATGCGCTGGAAGAGTTCTTCGGGAATCTGGAATGCCATCGTTCTGCCTTTTTCAGTCATTTGAATGCCGCCTTTCTGATTTTCCATCATGTTGTAATAGTCTTGGATGAGGTTGACGATGTACTCGCTGGTGGTCAGGCCCAGCCGTTCTCGTTCTTCACTGACCCGCTCATGTAGGTCGATGGGAATCTGAGCACACAAGTTTTTAGTGGTTGCCATTCTCGGATACCTCCTCGTTTTTTGTAACGCAAGCATACCCGAAAGGTTCAGTAAAAGCTATTACCAACACCACCAAGGAATGATAGACAAACGAAGCGAAAGCAACATAAGCACCTATGAGTCGAAAAAGGCCGCCGTCCGCTCCCACATAGGGAGCCGAACGGCGGCCTGCCTTCTTATTCTTTATTCTTTTTTAAGCCTCGGTGTTCGAACCACACCAGACCACAAATCTGGCAGGGCGCATCTTCAAAATGTCGCCTCTCGCTGGGCAAAACTGAAATTTTGAAAAATCGAGTTTTTGCAACTTTTTCATTCTAAAAGTGGCACATTATATGTGAAAACGCCGCACTTTCGTGCGGCGTTTTCGGCGTTGCATCTTTCATCAACACATTTTGGTCCGAGTGACTGGATTCGAACCAGCGGCCTCTTGAACCCCATTCAAGCGCGATACCAAACTTCGCCACACCCGGATTTAGTTGTCTCGTCAGACGACTTGTATACTATATCACAGATTATTTTATAATGCAAGTGTTTTTTGCATTTTTATCAAAAATTTTTAAAAAGCGTTTTCTGGCGTGGTCCTATCAAAAAAACGGAAACTGACTCTTTTGAAATGTGCAGGACGCGGTATCATAGAACAAAAGAGGAGGGAAAGCGCGTATGAAAACCAAGTCACAGAACATAAACCTCAAATATATCGTGGTATCCGGGCTTTTTGCAGCCTGCATTACCATGACGACCGCGTATCTGTTCCACATTCCCTTTCCGGGGGGATACATCCATCTGGGCGATGTGCTGATCTATATGGTCGCCTGTCTGCTCCCGACGCCCTACGCGGCGGCGGCTGCCGCCATTGGAGCGGGGCTGGCGGATCTCCTCACGTATCCGGCCTGGTGCCTGCCAACACTGGTAATCAAGAGCTGCCTGGTGTTCTTTTTTACATCCCGTGCGTCCACCTTCCTGTGTAAGCGCAACTATGTAGGGCTGGTCCTTGCCTCGGTCTTTTCGCCGGCTGCGTACGGCCTGTGTGCAGTGGTTCTCTATGGAAGCATACAGAGCTTCTGGCCGCAGTTTGCCGGGACTGCGATCCAGTCTCTGGGAAACGGCGTCATCTTTTTGATCGTGGCCAGAGCAGTCGATATGACACATCTAAAGCAGCAGATGGAAAAGCACGTGCTCACCTGACGAAAGGCATCCCGGCTGGGATGCCTTAGGCATATCCGCGTCTCCCCAGGCATACTGTTAGGACAAACAGAATGCAACCTGAGTGGAAAGGGGGGACCGCGGTATGGAGAACACGACCTATCAGGAATGGGTCAGAAGAAGGGCCGGGCGGTCCGGAAGTATATCGTCGCATCCATCGGCGCGGCAGAAGAAGCGCCGTGGGGTGGAGTTGGGCGCAAAGGAGCGGCGGAGGCTGATCCAACTGGCCGTCTGTACCATGGCATTTGTGGTCATACTGGTGGGGAAGGGTGTCTTCCCGGAGCGTCTGGTTTCCATGCGGGAGGAACTGGCCCAAATGCTCCATGCGGACACCGATTTTACCGCGGCTTTTTCCAATCTGGGAAGGGCGATTGCGGAGGGGGAGACTGTGACGGAGACCCTGGGAGATTTCTGTACCGAAGTCTTTGGAACCTCTTCTGAGGTGCGCGTGAGCACGTCCTCCACGGCGGTGGATGGGATGTTCTGTACCGCGGAGATCCAGCGGCTGGCGGCGGGGGAGAAGCGCCCTCCGGGCGTCTATCTGGGGGTAGAGGAGGCGCAGACAGCCGCCGATCCGCCGGCTCCCTTTGTCTTTACGGCTGCACAGCAGGCCGAACCGGTCCAGCCGGAACCCACACCGGAGGCGGAGCCGGCGGTGGTGCACATGGAGTACAGCGGACCGACTCTGCCCGATAACGCCACGATGGACAAGTACCGGCTGGACATCGGAGAGACTGCGACACCGGTCCTCGGCTGGGTCTCATCCCCCTTTGGCTGGCGGGAGCATCCGGTGGACGGCGGAGAGAAATTCCACAACGGGGTGGATCTGGCGGTCAATCTGGACACGCCGGTCCTGGCCTTTGCAGCCGGAACCATTGACTATATCGGGGAGAGCTCTATTTACGGTCTGTATCTTCAGATCAACCATGGGAACGGCGTCACCAGCTTCTACGCCCACTGTGACCGGCTGGATGTCCAGCAGAGACAGCAGGTCAAGGCGGGGGAGCAGGTGGCGTTGTCCGGGCAGAGCGGGAATGCCACAGGGCCGCACCTGCATTTTGAGGTGAAGCGGAACCAGGTCCGCCTCAACCCACTGTACTATATTCAGACGCAGAGCTCTTGATCCATGAGATGGGGCTGTCTGGAGGTGAGCGGGGGATTTCTCCTGCTGGCCGCATTCCTTTATTATATGGATACCCAGGGCGTGGTGCTCTGGGGCGCTGCCGCCTGCGCCCTCCATGAAGGGGGGCACTATCTGGCCATCCGCCTGCTGGGCGGACGGGTCACCGGGCTCCGTCTGACCTGTGTGGGGGCGGAGATGCGCCTCTCCGCCAGCGCCCCTAACGGGCGCGTGTTCCGCATCCTGACCGCACTGGCCGGCCCGGCCGCCAATCTGGCCGCGGCGGCGGCCATCACCCGCTGGGGCGAGGGCATGGGGGAGGAGCGGTATCTGTTGATCGGGCTGAATCTGAGTTTGGGGCTCTTTAACCTTCTGCCCATCGCAGGCCTGGACGGAGGACGCATCCTGCGCACTCTGCTGGAGGGCGGCGCCTGGAAGAGAAGCTGGGGACAGGGGATCTCCCTGGCCCTGGCGCTGGCCCTCGGAGGGGCCGGGATCTGGCTTTTGCTTCAGCGGGGGAATCCGACGCTGCTCCTGACCGCTGGATGGCTCGGCATCCTCTCTCTGCCTGAGCCGGAGCGGGGCGGCGGGAGAGGGAGATTGCGCAGAAAACCCTTGCAATCCCCAAAGAAGTGTGATATACTTCCAAAGTCTGAATAAAGGGTGTTCCTCTGCTGGCGCGGGACGAAGAAAGAGCCTGCGGCAACAACCCGGCAAGAACACCTATAAATGAGGAGGAAATATCCATGGATCTGATGAAGGCTTTTACCGAGAAGCAGATGAAGGCCGAGGCCCCTGTGGCCAATGTGGGCGACACCGTCCGCGTGCACGTTCACATCAAGGAAGGCAACCGCGAGCGTATCCAGGTGTTCGAGGGCACCGTCATTGCCAAGAAGCATGGCGGCATTGAGGAGAGCATCACCGTCCGCCGTATCTCCTACGGTGTTGGCGTGGAGAAGGTGTTCCCCCTGCACGCTCCCTCTGTGGAGAAGATCGAGCTGGTCCGCAAGGGTAAGGTTCGTCGTGCCAAGCTGTACTACCTGCGTGACCGCGTGGGCAAGGCTGCCAAGGTCAAGGAGCGCATCTAATTTTCAGGCATATTTCAGGAGCGAGCTCCTGGAAATTGGGAAAACAGGACGGGAAACCGTCCTGTTTTTTCGTTTTTCGTGAAAAATTGCCGGTTCTGTCGAAGGGTTCAAAATGGATTTCTGAAATAAAAGTCTTTTTTTCTGACGCTATCTTGTGTATAATGATAGAATCGTGATTATGCAAATATACAAAGGGGCTGAACGCCATGAACATACAGTGGTATCCGGGACATATGACGAAAACGCGGCGTATGATCGCGGAGCATCTGAAATATGTGGATCTGGTGGCCGAGGTGGTGGACGCCCGCATTCCAGTCTCCAGCCGCAACCCGGACATTGACGAGCTGGTGGGGAGCAAGCCGCGCATCATCATCCTCAACCGGGCCGACCAGGCCGACCCCGCCCAGAACCGGGCCTGGGGGGATTGGTTCCGTGCCCAGGGCTTCACCGTGCTGGAGACCAGCGCCAAGGACGGGAAGGGCGTCAATCAGTTTTCCGCCGCCGCCCGCGCTGCACTGAAGGACAAGCTGGAGCAGTGGAAGGCCAAGGGGCAGGTGGGGCGTCCCATCCGCGCTATGATCGTTGGGGTGCCCAACGTGGGCAAGTCCACCTTCATCAACCAGGTGGCCAAGCGCAAATCGGCCAAGGCGGGGGACCGGCCCGGCGTCACCCGGGGCAAGCAGTGGGTGTCGGTGGACGCCTCTCTGGATCTGCTGGACACGCCCGGCATCCTCTGGCCCAAGTTTGAGGACCAGTCCATCGGGCTGAATCTGGCCTTTACCGGCGCGGTGAAGGATGAGATCATGGATGTGGAGACACTGGCCTGCCATTTCATGGACCTGCTCAACCGCCGCTATCCGGAGGCACTGGGACGGTATAAGATCGAGGCCGATCCCGAAGCCCAGGGGTGGGAGCTGCTGGAGCGGGCCGCCCGCAAGCGCGGCTTCCTCATCTCCGGCGGAGAGCCGGACACGGAGCGGATGTCCAAGATCCTGCTGGACGAGTACCGGGGCGGTAAGCTGGGGCGTTTTACCCTGGAGACGCCGGAGGATGTCCGGCGGGAGGAGACCGAAACGGAGGCGCCCCGTGGAGAAGATTGATTTCTGGCAGTATGAGCGGGAGGCGTGGGCGGAAGGCTATGCCGCGGTGTGCGGCTGCGACGAGGCCGGCGCGGGACCGCTGGCCGGTCCGGTCTACGCGGCGGCGGTGATCCTGCCTCCGGGCGTGGAGCTGGACGGGCTCAACGACTCCAAAAAGCTCACGCCGAAAAAGCGGGACATCCTCTTTGATGCGATCCGGGAGCAGGCATCGGCCTGGGCGGTGGCCTGGGTGGATGCCTCGGAGATCGACGAGACCGATATTCTGAGCGCCCGGATGAAGGCCATGCAGATGGCCATTGACCGCCTGGACAGGGCGGCGGACTTTGCCCTCATCGACGGCAACCGGGACAAGGGGAAGAGCGCCGCCATCACCACCCCCCATCGGACCATCGTCCAGGGGGACGGACACAGCGCCAGTATCGCTGCGGCCTCCATTCTGGCCAAGGTCAGCCGGGACCGCTGGATGGAAGAGGCGGCCAAGACCTATCCCCAGTACGAGTTTGAGCGCCACAAGGGGTACGGCACCAAGCGGCACTATGAGCTGCTGCGGCTGTATGGACCCAGTCCCATCCACCGCCGGACCTTTCTGAAGCGCCTGTGAGCGGCAGAAGGGCAGAGGAACGGGGGCGCTGGGGCGAGGAACAGGTGGAGCGGGAGCTGCAGCGGCGCGGATATATCATCCGGGCGCGGCGTTACCGCAGCCGGTATGGGGAGATCGATCTCATCGCGGAGAACGAGGCCTTCCTGGCCTTTGTGGAGGTCAAGTTCCGAAGCTCTTGTGCATATGGCTCCGGTCTGGAGGCGGTGGACGCGCGCAAGCAGTGCCGCCTGCGCCAGACGGCAGAGCTCTACCTGAGCGCCAACCCCGCCGAAAAGCAGCCCCGCTTTGATGTGGCGGAGGTTTGCCCGGCGGAGGAAGCGGGCAGGGTGACCATTACATACATCGAAAATGCGTTTTAAGCGGGGGAACCGCTGAGAGAAGGAGGTAAGCAGAATGGATCTGTTTGACGGACACTGCGATACCATGACCCGGTGCTACCGTTACGGATACGGCATTCGGGAGAATTTTGGAAATCAGGACCTGAAGCGGGCGGAGTATATCGGGAAGTGGGGACAGTTTTTTGCCCTCTTTGCCGATGAAGTCCTCAAGCCGGGGGTCACCCGACGGGACGTGTTCCGGGCCGAGTACGCCATTTTCCAGCGGGAGATGGAGCTCAATCAGGATGTGATCGTCCAGTGCCGGACCGGGGAAGAGGCCAAGGCGGCATTTGCCGCGGGCAAGCGGGCGGCCTTCCTCTCCATCGAGGGGGCGGATCTCATCGACTGCACCCTGGAGGGCCTCCAGGAGGCCTGGGAGATGGGCGTGCGGGCCATCAACCCCGTGTGGAATGCGGCCAACATCCTGTGCGGCACCACCGAGGACGAGACCGACAAGGGGCTCACCCCTGAGGGCAAGGCCTTTGTCAAGCGGATGACCGAGCTGCACATGCTGGTGGATGTGTCCCACATGTCCGATCCGGGCTTCTGGGATGTGGCCGAGATCGTGGAGGGGCCCTTTATGGCCAGCCATTCCTGCGCCCGCGCCCTGTGCGACCAGCCCCGCAACCTCACCGACGACATGTTCCGGGAGATCATGCGGCACAACGGCGTAGCCGGAATCAATATGTACCGCACCTTCCTGGGCGAGCCCACCACCGTGGATACCGTGGTGGAGCACATCGAGCATTTCCTCTCTCTGGGTGGCGAGAAGAACATCTGCATGGGCGGAGATCTGGACGGCTGCTATGACGAGATGCCCGACGGGATCGACGGCATCCAGGACATGGGCAAGATCTATGACCGGATGCTTCAGCGCAACTATAAAGAAGAACTGGTACATGCCATCTTCTTTGACAATATGATGAGGGTCGTGAACGAAGTATGTACTATGTAAGCACACGAAACAAAGGAATGAAAAAGCTGGCCGCAGAGGCCATTGCCCAGGGCCTGTCCCGGGACGGAGGCCTCTTCACCCCGGAGGTCTTCCCCAAGCTCTCGCCCAACGCGCTGGAGACCATGCGGGAGATGTCCTACCAGCAGCGGGCTGTCTATGTGATGAAGCCCTTCCTGGACGACTTCACCGTCTCGGAGCTGACGGCCTATGCCAAGCGGGCCTATGGGGACAATAAGTTCGACGTCAAGGAGGTCGCCCCGGTCCGGCAGGTGGACGACACCACCTACTGCCTGGAGCTGTGGCACGGCCCCACCTGCGCCTTCAAGGACATGGCGCTTCAGATGCTGCCCCACCTGCTCACCGGCTCTCTGAGCAAGAACGCGGAGGACAAGACGGCCTGCATCCTGGTGGCCACCTCGGGCGACACCGGAAAGGCCGCGCTGGAGGGCTTCCGGGATGTGGACAAGACCCGCATCCTGGTGTTCTATCCTAAGGACGGCGTGTCCGACATCCAGGAGCTCCAGATGCTCACCCAGCAGGGAGAGAACGTGGGGATCTGCGCGGTGGAGGGCAACTTTGACGATGCCCAGAGCGGCGTCAAGCGCCTCTTCTCCGATGAGAAGTTGCGGGATGTCCTGGCGGAGCGGGGCTATTTCTTCTCCTCGGCCAACTCCATCAACTGGGGCCGGGTCCTGCCTCAGATCGTCTACTATGTGTCGGCCTACTGCGACCTGCTGCGGGACGAGAAGATCCAGCGGGGGGAGAAGGTCAACGTCTGCGTGCCCACCGGCAACTTCGGCGACATCCTGGCCGCCTACTACGCCCGGGAGATGGGCGTGCCCATCGGCAAGCTGATCTGCGCCTCCAACCAGAACAAGGTGCTCACCGACTTCATCCGCACCGGCATCTATGACCGGAACCGGACCTTCTACAATACCATCTCGCCCTCCATGGACATCCTGATCTCCTCTAATCTGGAGCGGATGATCTTTGAGTTTGCCGAGCGCAGCGACGGGGAAGTGCGCAGCTATATGACCCAGCTGGCCAACCAGGGCCGTTACGAGGTCAGCGACTCGGTCCGCGCCCGGTTCCAGCAGAATTTCGCGGCCGGGTTCTGCGATGACACCCAGACCAAGGAGACCATCGCCAAGCTGTGGAACGAGAACCACTACCTGGTGGATCCCCACAGCGCCGTGGCCTTCCACGTGCTGGAGGAGTACCGCCGTGAGAGCGGGGATGAGACCCCCACCATCGTGGTCTCCACCGCCAGCCCCTTCAAGTTCTGCGCCGATGTGCTGGAAGCTCTGGGGGAGAAGGAGATCGCCCAGGGTATCGCGGTCATCGACCAGCTGACCGAGAAGACGGGCGTTCCGGCCCCTGCGCCTCTGGCTGCCCTGAAGCACTTCAAGCCCCGGGACGCCAAGGTCACGGCCAAGGAGGCCATGGAGACGGCGGTACTGGATTTTCTGAAATAATGCGCCACGGAGCGCTGGAAGGTTGGTGTGCGCGTGGCGCTGTATGCACTGGGAGACACCCATCTGTCTCTCGCTGTCAATAAGCCCATGGACGTATTCGGCGGTGCGTGGAGCGGCTATGTGGAGAAGCTCCGGGAGGGGCTGAGCGTTCTGACGAGCCAGGATACCCTGGTCCTGTGCGGCGATATCTCCTGGGGGATGAGTCTGGAGCAGGCGGAGCGGGACTTTGCCTTTCTGGAGTCCTACCCGGGCCGCAAGCTGATCCTCAAGGGCAACCACGACTACTGGTGGAACACCGCCTCAAAGATGGAGCGGTTCTGGGCCGAGCGGGGATTTCAAAGCCTGCACGTCCTTCACAATAACTGCTACGAGTACGGGCCCTATGCCCTGTGCGGGACCCGGGGATGGTTCTATGAGGAGGACGAGGGAGGACACAACGACAAGGTGTTCCGGCGGGAGCTGATCCGGCTGGAGGCCTCCCTAAAGGCGGCCGGAGAGCGGAAAAAGCTGTGTTTTCTGCACTATCCGCCCCGGTATCATGGCTATCTGTGCGCGGAGATCATCGCCCTTCTGGAGCAGTACGGCGTGGAACAGTGCTTCTACGGGCACCTCCACGGCGGGAGCCACCGACTGGCCATTGAGGGGCCCAGCGGGGGCGTAGACTACCATCTGGTGGCGGCGGATTATCTGCAATTTCGGCCCTACCGCATCTGCGACTGAGATCGATTTGGCGTGAGACGGAAATATTTTTGTAAAAAGTCTGGAAATCCATCTGGTTTTCTGGTACAATTACACGGATAATGCAACAAAGGCTACCGGCGGCCGGTTGATCGGGCCGTTCGGAACCGATAGGAGGAAGTAAACAACATGAATGTCAAGAGCGTTGAAAAGCAGGAAAAGAGCATTGTCGAGCTGGTCATCGAGGTGAGCGGCGAGGAGTTTGAGGCCGCCATCGAGAAGGTCTACAAGAAGCAGCGCAGCAAGATCAGCGTGCCCGGCTTCCGGAAGGGCAAGGCCCCCCGTAAGATCATCGAGGGTATGTACGGCTCCGGCGTGTTCTATGAAGATGCCATCAACGAGATCTATCCCGAGGCTTACAGCCAGGCTGTGGAGCAGGAGAAGCTGGACGTCGTGGCCTGGCCCCAGGTCGAGATCCAGGAAGTGGGCAAGGACGGCTTCACCTTCAAGGCGAAGGTCACCGTGCGTCCCGAGGTCAAGCTGGGCGAGTACAAGGGCCTGACCGCTGAGCGGGAAGAGGTCACTGTCACCGACGAGGACCTGGACAACGAGCTCAAGCCCTACATCAACCGCGCCACCCGCGCCGTGACCGTGGAGCGCGAGGCCAAGCTGGGCGACACCGTGGTCATCGACTTCGAGGGCTTCAAGGACGACGTGGCCTTTGAGGGCGGCAAGGCTGAGGGCTTCAGCCTGGAGCTGGGCTCCGGCACCTTCATCCCCGGCTTCGAGGATCAGCTGGTGGGCACCAAGGCCGGCGACGAGAAGGATCTGAACGTGACCTTCCCCGAGGATTATCAGGCCGAGGAGCTGGCCGGCGCCCCCGTGGTGTTCAAGGTCAAGGTCCACGAGGTCAAGGAGAAGCAGCTCCCCACCGTGGACGACGAGTTCGCCAAGGATGTGTCCGAGTTTGAGACCCTGGCCGATCTGAAGAAGGACCTGGGCGACAAGCTGAAGGCCCGCCGTGAGGATGCCGCTCAGCACGCCTTTGAGAACGCCCTGATCGAGCAGGTCGTGGAGAACATGGAGGTCGAGATCCCCGAGGCCATGGTGGACGCCGAGGCCGAGAAGCTGGTCAACAACTATGCCCAGCGCGTGACCTCTCAGGGCATCCCCTTCGACCAGTACCTGGCCATGATGGGCATGACCATGGAGCAGATGAAGGAGCAGGCTAAGGAGAGCGCCCTCAAGCAGGTCCAGAGCGATCTGGCCCTGGGCGCCATCGTGGACGCTGAGAAGATCGAGGTCACCGACGAGGAGGTCGAGGCCGAGATCAAGCGTCTGGCTGAGCAGTACAACATGACCGAGGAGCAGCTCAAGAAGGTCCTGATCGTGGAGGACCTCAAGCGCGATCTGTGCCGCCAGAAGGCCGCTCATGTCGTGTTCGACAGCGCCAAGACCGGCAAGGCTCCCGCCAAGAAGAAGACCACCAAGAAGAAGGCGGACGCGGAGACCGAGGGCGAGGAGAAGCCCAAGCGTACCCGCAAGACCACCAAGAAGGACGAGGAGAAGTCTGAGGAGAAGACCGAGGGCTAATTCGCTCCGTTCGGGACTCAGGAGGCGGCAGGTTCCGCCTCCTGAACTGCCCCGTTTTTGGTATAATCCGCCAGCGCGCGGGTATACTCTGTGTGTGAGTGCCCGCCGGCCGCGGAGAGGATGGTCGGGCGCGCCCCGACTTGAACAAAAAAGGAGTACCAAAACATGAGTTTAGTTCCCTATGTAGTGGAGCAGACCAACCGTGGCGAGCGGTCGTATGATATTTTTTCCCGTTTGCTGAACGACCGCATCATTTTCCTGGGCGAGGAAGTCAACGCCACAACGGCCAGCCTGGTCGTGGCCCAGATGCTCTATCTGGAGGCCCAGGACCCGGACAAGGATATCCAGTTTTACATCAACAGCCCCGGCGGCTCGGTCACCGACGGCATGGCGATCTATGACACGATGCAGTATGTCAAGTGCGACGTGTCCACCATCTGCATCGGCATGGCCGCCAGCATGGGAGCGTTCCTGCTCTCCTCCGGGGCCAAGGGCAAGCGCTTTGCCCTGCCCAATGCGGAGATCATGATCCACCAGCCTCTCGGCGGCGCCAAGGGGCAGGCTTCGGACATCAAGATCCACGCCGACTGGATCCTGAAGACCCGCGACAAGCTCAACCAGATCCTGGCCCGCAACACGGGCAAGAGTGTGGAGGAGATCGCGCGGGATACCGAGCGGGATAACTTTATGTCTGCCGACGAGGCTCTGGCCTACGGTCTGGTGGACAAAGTGATTACCAACGGCAACAAGTAACGCGGGGGAGCGGGAGATCAAGTCGCCCGCTCCTCTTTCCACATCTTTGAATCGGGCAGAGTTGCCTGTGACTGAGGTAACATTATGGCAAAAAACGACGAACACAAGTCGGTACGCTGTTCCTTCTGCGGCAAGCATCAGGAGCAGGTCAACCGTATTATCGCGGGCCCGGGCGCTTATATCTGCAATGAGTGCGTGCATCTGTGCATGAGTATTCTGGATGACGCCTACGACCCCGAGGAATCCCAGGACGAACAGCTGGATATTCCCGACGTCATTCCCACGCCCCGGGAGATCCGGACGGTCCTGGACCAGTATATCATCGGTCAGGAGGCCGCCAAGGTGGCCCTCTCGGTGGCGGTCTACAACCACTATAAGCGCATCTACTTCGGCGGCGGGGAGGACGTGGAGCTCCAGAAGAGCAACATCCTTCTGATCGGTCCCACCGGCAGCGGCAAGACCCTTTTTGCCCAGACCCTGGCCCGCATCCTGAAGGTGCCCTTCGCCATCGCGGACGCCACCACCCTCACGGAGGCCGGCTATGTGGGCGACGACGTGGAGAACATCCTCCTGCGCCTGGTGCAGGCGGCCGATTTCGACATCGAGCTGGCCGAGCGGGGCATCATCTACGTGGATGAGATCGACAAGATCGCCCGCAAGAGCGAGAACACCTCCATCACCCGGGATGTGTCGGGCGAGGGTGTGCAGCAGGCGCTGCTGAAGATCCTGGAGGGCACGGTGGCCAATGTTCCTCCCCAGGGCGGACGCAAGCACCCCCATCAGGAGTTCATCCAGATCAACACCAAGAACATTCTCTTTATCTGCGGCGGCGCGTTCGACGGCATCGAGAAGATCATCGAGCAGCGGCTGGATAAGAAGAGCATTGGCTTCGGCGCCAAGATCGAGAGCAAGAAGGAGCGGGATACCTCCGCGATCTACAAGGAGATCCAGCCCCACGATCTGCTCAAATTCGGTATCATTCCGGAGTTGGTGGGCCGTCTGCCGGTCATCACGGCGCTCCAGGCCCTGAACAAGGAGCAGCTGGTACAAATCCTGACCGAGCCCAAAAACGCTCTGGTCAAGCAGTATCAGAAGCTGCTGGAGTATGATATGGTGGACCTGGAGTTCCAGCCGGAAGCGCTGGAGGCGGCGGCGGACAAGGCCATTGCCCGCGGCATCGGCGCCCGCGGCCTGCGTGCGGTGCTGGAGGAGGTCATGACCCAGGTCATGTACGACGTGCCGTCCGACCCCACCATCGCAAAGGTGACCATCACCGCCGAGAGTGTGCGGGACCATGTCCCGCCTGCGGTGGAGCATGACCCCGAGCGGACGGAGCGTCCCCGGCTGGGCAGCGCGGAGCTCCGGGCGGAGCAGGGAGGCGCCCCCGCCCACGGAAATGTTTCTTAAACAGACGGACAGCGGGGCGAGGGAGATTCTCTCGCCCCGTTATGCATATTGCTGTCTTCCAGAAAGGAAGTGAATGATCATGAGTGAACAGGAGAAAGAGATTCAGACCGTGACGCTGCCGGCGCTGGCGCTGCGCGGCATGACGGTATTTCCCAATATGATGCTGCACTTTGACGTGGGACGTGAGATCTCCGTCAAGGCGCTGGACGAGTCGATGACCAGCGGAACGCCCATCTTCCTGGTGGCCCAGCGGGACATCGCGGTGGAGTCCCCCAAGGAGAAGGACTTGTGCCGGATTGGCACCATCTGCAATGTCCGGCAGATCCTCCGCCTGCCGGGCGACAACGTCCGTGTCATGGTGGAGGGCGCAGCCCGGGGCCGGATGCACCGGCTGACCCAGCTGACCCCCTATCTGGCCGCGGAGGTGGAGGAGATCGTACCGGAGGAGCCGGTGCGTGGTTCCGCCAAGACCGAGGCCCTGATCCGGCAGACCTATGAGCTCTTCGAGCGCTATGTGGAGCTGGCCCCCAAAATGACCCCCGATCTGCTGCTCAACCTGATCTCCAGCGAGGACCCGGGCTACATCGCCGACTACATCGCACAGAACATCGTCATGCGTACCGGGGACAAGCAGTCCATCCTGGAGGAGCTACGGCCGGTCCGCCGGCTGGAGAAGCTCTTCCGGCAGCTGCGCCAGGAGCTGGAGGTGCTGGAGCTGGAGCTGGACATGCAGAACCGGGTCCGGGAGGGCATGAACCGCAACCAGAGAGACTACTACCTGCGGGAGCAGCTCAAGGTCATCCAGCAGGAGCTGGGCGAGGGCGAGGCCGGAGGAGACAGCGAGATCGCCGAGTACCGCCAGGCCATCGAGAAGGCAAAGCTGCCGGAAGAGGTGAGTCAGAAGCTCCTGAAAGAGGTCAGCCGGCTGGAAAAGCAGCCCTTTGGCTCGGCAGAGGCCACCGTCCTGCGGAACTATCTGGACGTGTGCCTGGAGCTTCCCTGGAACAAAAAGACCAAGGAGCGGGCCGATGTGGAGGCCGTGCGCAAGGCGCTGGACAATGACCACTACGGCCTGGAGAAGGTCAAGGAGCGCATCCTGGAGTTTGTGGCCGTCAAGCAGCTGGCCCCCGATCTGAAAGGGCAGATCATCTGCCTGGTGGGCCCGCCCGGCGTAGGCAAGACCTCCATCGCCATGTCCATGGCCAAGGCTATGAACCGGAAGCTGGCCCGGATCTCTCTGGGCGGCGTCCACGATGAGGCCGAGATCCGGGGACACCGGAAGACGTACATCGGCGCCATGCCCGGGCGCATCATCGCCGGCATCCGGCAGGCGGGCAGCTCCAATCCGCTGCTGCTGCTGGATGAGATCGACAAGCTGGGCTCCGACCACCGGGGTGACCCGGCCGACGCTCTGCTGGAGGTGCTGGACGGGGAGCAGAACAGCACCTTCCGGGACCATTTCCTGGAGGTGCCCTACGACCTGTCCGACGTCCTCTTCATCACCACGGCCAACACACTGGACACCATCCCGCGGCCCCTGCTGGACCGGATGGAAGTGATCGAGCTGTCCAGCTACACCGACGAGGAGAAGCTCCAGATCGCCAAGCGCCACCTGCTGCCCAAGGAGCTCAAGCGCCACGGCCTGAAGAAGAGCCAGCTCAAGCTCACCGACGGCGCCCTGCGGGAGATCATTACCGGCTATACCAAGGAGTCGGGCGTGCGTATCCTGGAGCGGAAGCTGGGCGCTGTGTGCCGAAAGGTCGCAATGCGTGTGGTGTCAGACGGTGTAAAGTCTGTTAGCATTACAGGTGATAACGTGGAGGAGTTCCTGGGTATCCGCCGCTATCACCCGGAGCGCCTGCCCAGAACCGAGCAGGTGGGCGTGGTCAACGGCCTGGCCTGGACCAGTGTGGGCGGCGAGCTGCTGGAGGTGGAGGTCAATGTGGTCCCCGGCTCCGGCAAGCTGGAACTGACCGGCAACCTGGGCGACGTGATGAAGGAGTCGGCCCACGCGGCCTACTCCTACATCCGCAGCCGGGCGGACCGCCTGGGCATCGAGGCCGACTTCTACCAGAAGAAGGACATCCATGTCCACTTCCCGGAGGGGGCGGTACCCAAGGACGGCCCCTCGGCGGGCATTGCCATTACCACTGCTATGGTCTCGGCCCTGACCAACACACCGGTGCGGCGGGAGCTGGCTATGACCGGCGAGGTGACGCTGCGGGGCCGGGTGCTGGCCATCGGCGGCCTGAAGGAGAAGACCATGGCCGCTCTGCGCAACGGCATCCGTACGGTGATCCTGCCGGCGGAGAACGAGAAGGATCTGGAGGAGATCGACCAGACCGTGCGCGCCGCGCTGCACTTCCTGCCGGTCGAGCAGGTGGATGCGGTGCTGGCCTACGCCCTGGGGCTGGACGTCACACAGGGGGCCGGGCAGCTGCCGGAGGCCCCGGCGGAGGCGTCCCCGGCCGCGGGTGGAATCTCCATCCATCAGTAAACAGACGGTTCCCCGCCGGAGCATGCTCCGGCGGGGAACACGAGAAAGGGGCGCGCTATGCCGCTGAATCTGAACAACGCGGAGTTTATCCGCTCGGCCGCAAAGGCGGCTGATTTTCCCCGGGACATGCTGCCCCAGGTGGTATTTGCGGGGCGATCCAATGTAGGGAAGTCCTCGGTGATCAACAAGCTGCTCAATCGCAAGAACTTTGCGCGGGTGGGCTCCGCACCGGGCAAGACCACCCATATCAACTACTTCCTCATCGATAAGAAGCTCTATCTGGTGGACCTGCCCGGCTACGGCTATGCCAAGGTCTCCCAGGCGGAGAAGGCCCGCTGGGGCCGCCTGATTGAGAGCTGGTTTGCCGACCAGACTCTGATGACCCTCGGGGTCCTGATCGTGGACTCCCGCCACAAGCCCACCGCGGATGACTGCGTGATGGCCGACTGGTTCAAGCAGAGCGGCCGCCCCTTCGTGGTGGTGGCAAACAAGCTGGATAAGCTGAAAAAGAGTGAGATCGAGCCCAATCTCCAGCGGGTCCGGGAGACTCTGGAACTGGACGAATCTGTAAAGGTAATTCCCTTTTCGGCTGAGAAGGGAGAAGGGCGGACGGCTCTGCTGGATGCCATTCTGGACCACCAGGAGGGCATGTAAGTGAAGTATGTGCGCATTGACCGCGCCGGGACTCCGGTCTGGGGCGTGCTCCAGGGAGAACTGGTCCGCACGCTGACCGGCGCGCCCTATGAGGGCATCTGCTACGATGGAGAGAGCCTTCCGCTGGCGGACTGCCGCCTGCTGGCCCCCTGCGAACCCACCAAGATCGTGTGCATTGGCAAGAACTACTATGATCATGCCATCGAGATGGGGGAGGGCGTGCCGGAGCGGCCCATCCTGTTCCTGAAAGCGCCCAATACTCTCAATCGCCCGGAGGGGCCCCTCCACGCGCCCGATTTTGTGCAGCGCCTGGAATATGAGGGAGAGCTGGCCGTCGTGATCGGCCGCCGTGCAAAGGATGTAAAGGAAGAAGACTTTGCAGATTATATCCTGGGTTACACCTGTCTGAACGACGTGACCGCCCGGGATATCCAGAAGGGCGACGGGCAGTGGACCCGGGGAAAGAGCATGGACGGCTTTGCTCCGGTGGGCCCCATCGTCACGGACGAGGTGGACGGGAGCGACCTGGCCATCCAGACCCGGCTCAACGGCCGGGTCGTGCAGCAGGGCCGGACTGCCCAGTTCATGCACAAGATTCCGGAGCTGCTGGCTTTCATCACGGCCTCTATGACCCTGGAGCCGGGGGATGTGGTGACCACTGGAACCCCGGCCGGCGTGGGTACCATGCACCCGGGCGATGTGGTGGAGGTCGAGATCGAAGGGATCGGAGTCCTGCGCAACCACGTGGTATAACGCTGCGGGAGCACCGTGCTCCGCAGGAAAACGAGGGGGAGTCTGCCCGAAGAGACGGGCGGGCTCCCCCTTTTGGCGGAGCAGAGGGGCCGCCTTGTGTTTTGCAGGGGGATTTGGTATAATGAGGTCTACGAGACGGTCCGTTCTCCCCACCGGGGGGAAGACAGGACCGGATAGCTGCAGGAGGGCGGATCAGTGGTAAGTTTTTCGGATTTCTTTCATCATCTGGACTGGCAGGGAATGCTGTGGATGCTGGTGCAGATCCTGGCCGTGCTCCTGTGTCTCACCGTCCATGAGACCTGCCACGGACTGGCCGCCTATCTGCTGGGGGACCCCACCGCCAAGCAGATGCACCGGCTGTCCTTCAATCCGCTGCGCCACATCGACCCCTTCGGCGCGCTGATGATGCTGGTGGCCGGATTCGGCTGGGCCAAGCCGGTCCCGGTGGACATGCGCTATTTCAAGCACCCCAAGAGCGGCATGGCCCTGACCGCCCTGGCGGGGCCGGTCTCCAACTTTGTATTGGCCTATCTGGCCCTGTGCCTGCGGGCGCTTCTGATCACGGTGGGATACCAGGTCGAGGCGGAGAGTGTGCTCTTGATCTGGGTCATTGATTTTCTGGCCACCGTCGCCATCCTGAGCGTCGGCCTGGGCCTCTTCAATCTGATTCCTGTTCCGCCGCTGGACGGTTCCAAGGTGCTGGGAGCGCTGCTGCCGGATCGGATCTACTATACCATCCTCCGCTATGAGCGGATTGGAATGCTGCTCCTGGTGGTAGTCCTGTGGAGCGGGGCGCTGGACGGAGGCCTGGTGTGGGCCCGCGACGGGGTGCTGGACTGGCTGGCCCGGGCGGCCAGCGCGCCCTTCCGGATGCTGCTGGGTTAGGGGGCGGACGGCGTGGACAGCCCCATTTACCACCTGGAGGGGGTGGTGAAGTCCCGCTCGGAGGAGCGGGAGGACTTTACCGGCCCTCTGGACCTGATTCTCCATCTGTTGAGCAAGAACCGCATGGAGATCCGGGATATTCAGATCTCCCTCATTCTGGAACAATACCTGGAGTGGATGGAGCGGCGGAAAGAGCTGGATCTGGAGATCGCCAGTGAGTTTGTCCAGATGGCGGCCCAGCTCATTTTCATCAAGACCAGGATGCTCCTTTCCATCCAGGACGAGGAGGCCCTGTCCGAGATGGAGGCGCTGATGGCCTCCCTGGAGGAGCACCAGAGCCATGAGAACTATGCCCGCATCAAAGCAGTCCTGCCCCAGCTGGAGCAAGGGTGGAAGGTGGGGCAGGATTACATGACCAAGCCTCCGGAGCGTCTTCCGGAGGATCGGATGTATCATTACTCCCATAAGAAGGAAGAATTATACCGTGCCCTTCTCCCGGTGCTGAGCCGGAGCGAGCAGAAGCGGACGCCGCCCATGGCGGCCTTTGAGGGCATTGTGGGGCGGGAGCCCTACCCGGTGGCCGACAAGGCCGGAGAATTGCTGCGCCGTCTTCTGCACAGCGGGGTGACCCATTTTCTCGCCCTGTTCCGGGGAAGCCGGAGCCGTTCGGAGGTGGTGGCCACCTTCCTGGCCGTGCTGGAGCTGTGCAAGGCCCGCCGCCTGCTGCTCACCGGGACGGACCGGCGCTGTACCGTCGCCCCCGTCCTGTCCGCGCCCGGGGAAGAAGAAACAAAGGCGCAGCAGGAGCCGTAAACCAAGGAGGTGGCCATGGAACGAAAGGAACTGGAAGCGGCGGTGGAGGCCATCCTCTTTGCCGCCGGAGAGCCGGTGCCGGCGGAGCGGCTCTGTCTGGCTCTGGAGATGAGCCGGGAGCAGATCGACGCCCTGTGCGGAGCGCTGGCCGACCGCTACCGGTATGACCGCTGCGGCCTGCGCCTGGTGCAGCTGGGGGAGAGCTATCAGCTCTGCTCGGCGCCCGAGCATGCGCCGGTCATCCGAAAAGCGCTGGAGGGACGGCGGCCGCCCAAGCTGTCCCAGACGGCCCTGGAGGTGCTCTCCATTGTGGCCTATTTTCAGCCCATCACCCGGGCCTATATCGACCAGATCCGGGGGGTGGACAGCGCCTATACGGTCAGCCAGCTGGCCGACCGGGACCTGATCGAGCCCTGCGGACGTCTGGCCGTTCCCGGGCGTCCCATTCAGTACCGGACGACCCAGACCTTCCTGCGCTCCTTTGGGCTTTCCACGCTGGAGGATCTGCCTGAGCTGCCCCAGGTCTCCACGGAAGAGGGCCAGGCGGCCCGTGCCTTGCAGGAACGGCTTGCGCTTCTGCGCACGCAGGCGGAGAGTGGGGCGATGGAGGATTGAATGGTCTTTGGATCACCGGGGCGGTCGTGTTGGCCCTTTTCCTCCTGGGACAGCTGCGCCTGGGCGGGGAGGTCCGCTATCATCCCGGAGAGGTGGGGATATGGCTGCGTGTGAGCGGCGTGCCCATTCGTCTCTATCCCCGGAAAAAGAAGAAAGAGCCCGACCGGGTTTCGAAAAAAGAACGGAAGGCCCGGCCGAAGAAACCGAAAAAACCGAAGGAGCCCGGGCCGCCCTGGACCGCGGAGCGGGTACTGGATCTGGTAAAGCGGGTGCTGCCCCTCATCGGGGAGGCGGCCGGAAAGCTGCGCCGGCGGATCCGCATCGATGTATTTCATCTGGATGTGCTTCTGGGCGGCGAGGATCCGGGCGATACGGCCATGGCATTTGGACGAGTGAACGCAAGCTGTGGGATAATCCTGCCGGTTTTGGAGCAAAATTTCCGGTGTAAGGACAATCGAGTCCGCACAGCGGTGGACTTTGAGCGGGAGAACACAGAGGTACGGCTGACGCTGGCCCTGTCCATGACCCTGGGCCAGCTGATCGGGTTTGGCCTCTGGTGTGGGTATGCGGCTTGGAAAGTCTGGAAGGAAACAACGGGCGGTTTGATGTCAAACAAGGGCCCTCAACAGAAAGAGGCGGTAAAGTATGGAAACTAAGATCAGCGATTTCATGGGGCAGACCATGCAGAAGATCAAGGAGATGGTGGATGCCAACACCGTGATCGGCACCCCCATTCAGGCGGATGGCGTGACCATCATCCCTGTTTCCCGTATCAGCGTGGGCTTTGCCTCGGGCGGCAGTGAATTTGCCACCAAGCATCAAAAGCCGGAGGGGGAGAATGCCTTCGGGGGCGGCGGCGGTGCCAGCGTCAAGGTGACGCCGGTCTCCTTCCTGATTCTGAAGGGGGACATGGTCAAGCTCCTGCCGGTGGATCCGCCGGCCTCCAACACCGCCGACCGTGTGGTGGAGCTGGTGCCTGAGCTGGTGGACCGTGTCACCACCTTTATTGACCAGCAGAAGGAGAAGAAGGCGGCCGAGCAGGAGACCTTCTAAGGGCCAAGCGGGCACGTATAATGCCCGGACGCGGAGGGCATACTGCCATCATCGATTCAGATGCGAGGTGATGGCAGATATGAAACGGGTCTGGGCGCTGGTATTGTGGCTTGCGGTTTTGGCCGGAGTCTGCCCGGCGGGTGCTGCGACGCCCACACTCTCCGCAAAATCCGCTATATTGATGGATGCGGAATCGGGGCGGATCCTCTATGCCTACCAGGCGGAGGAGGAGCGGCCCATTGCCAGCACCACCAAGCTGATGACCGCGCTGGTGGCGCTGGAGTCCACGCCGGATCTGGAGACCGTGATCAAAGTGCAGCCGGAGTGGACCACTGCGGGAGGTTCTTCCATGTATCTCCGGGCCGGGGAGGAGCTCACCCTGCGGGAGCTGCTCTACGGCCTGATGCTCTCCTCGGGCAACGACGCCGCGCTGGCCGTTGCGGGGGGCTGCGCCGGGGACGTGGAGACCTTTGTGGAGTGGATGAACCGGAGGGCCCGGGATCTGGGCATGGAACATACTCATTTCTCCAACCCAAACGGGCTGGAGGACGAGGGAAACTACTCCACCGCCCGGGATATGGCGCGGCTGGCCCAGGTGTGCCTTGCCAATGAGAAGCTGCGGGAGATCGTCTCCACCAAGACCATCACGGTGGGGGAGCGGAGCCTGGTCAACCACAACAAGCTCCTCTGGCGCTATGAGGGCTGCATCGGCCTGAAAACGGGATATACCGATCTGGCCGGACGAACGCTGGTGTCCGCGGCCGAGCGGGACGGACAGACCCTCATCGCGGTGACCCTCTTTGACCGCAATGACTGGGAGGACCACGCGGCCCTCTTCGACTATGGATTTGAGACCTATCCGAGACAACTTCTGGCCCGCGCGGGCAAGGAGTTTACCCGTATCCCGGTGGAGGGGAGCCTGAAGCGGTATGTGCCGGTGGTGACCTATGGTGAGGTCTCCTACCCGCTGACCCAGGCCGAGCGGGTCAAGGTCCGTATCGTGCTCCCGGACACGGTGGAGGCGCCGGTAGAGCAGGGGGCCATTGCCGGAGAGCTCTGCTTCTCCCTGGACGGGGAGCCCATTGGAAGCACCTATCTGGTCTATGGCCAGAGCGTGGAGGACGATCGGGCGGGAAGCGGAGGTCTCTTCTCCCGCCTTCAGGATCTGTGGAAGGGGGAGACGGCCTCGGCGCCCATTCCCGAGCCGGAGATCTGGATGGAGCGGGTACTCTTTTAAAGTGTACCCCTCCTGTGGGTCCCGCAGGCATCTGCCTGCGGGACCGTCCTTTGCACAAATGCAACAGAGAACAGGGGATGAGTGAGTTTGGAAGAACGCCTGCAAAAGATCCTGTCCGCCTCCGGAGTGGTATCCCGGCGGGGGGCGGAGGCATACATACAGGCCGGACGGGTGACCGTGAACGGCAGAAAAGCACAGCTGGGGGAGAAGGCCGACCCGGAGCGGGATGACATCCGCGTGGACGGGCGTCCCCTGCGCGCGCCGGAGGAGCGGACCTATCTGATGCTGTACAAGCCCCGGGGATTTGTGACCACCCTGTCGGACGAGAAGGGGCGCAGGACGGTGGCCGATCTGGTCAAGGGGTGCGGGGCCCGGGTTTGGCCCGTGGGCCGACTGGATCTGGATTCGGAGGGGCTGCTGCTTCTGACGGATGACGGCGCGCTCACCCATCAGCTCCTGCATCCCAGCCATGAGGTGGAAAAAGAGTACCACGTCTGGGTGACGGGGGATGTGGAGCGGGGGATCCCGGTACTGCGGGGCCCGCTGGAGCTGGACGGGGTGCCCCTCCATCCGGCCCAGGTGCGGTTCCTCCGCCGGGAAAAGGAGGAGAGTGTGCTCTCCGTGACCATCCACGAGGGGCGCAACCGGCAGGTGCGGCGGATGTGCGCCCTGGCCGGGCTGGAAGTGCGCCGCCTCTGCCGGGTACGGGAGGGAGAGGTACTCCTGGGCGACCTGCTCCCGGGCCGGTGGAGAAAGCTGACCCCCGGCGAGCTGGATGCGCTGCGCCGCGGCGGAGCGGATTTGCAAGAATGAAGTGAAAACTTGCAGAACGGGTCTTGCAATTCCAGAGACTTCCCGGTATGATTATAGGATAAAAGGAAACGCAGCCCCCGCCTGGGCGGCAGATCGGGAGGATACGCTCTCATGTCAAAAGATATCTTGTCCATCATCCAGACAAATATGAATACCTTCTCCAAGGGCCAGAAGCTGATCGGGCGCTTTATTCTGGACTCCTATGACAAAGCGGCTTTCATGACGGCCAGCAAGCTGGGAAAGACGGTCAACGTCAGTGAGTCCACGGTGGTCCGCTTTGCCGCCGAGCTGGGCTATGACGGTTATCCCGCCATGCAGAAGGCTCTTCAGGAGATGATCCGCAATAAACTTACCTCCATCCAGCGCATCGAGGTGTCCAACGACCGCATCGGAAACCAGGACATCCTCTCCATGGTCATGCAGTCCGATGTGGAGAAGATCCGCATGACGCTGGAGGAGGTGGACCGGGACAGCTTTGACCGGGCAGTGGACGCCATTGTGTCCGCACGGCGCATCTACATCCTCGGCGTCCGCTCGGCGTCGGCCATTGCCAGCTTCCTGGCCTTCTACTTCAACCTGATCTTCGAGGACGTGGTCCATATCCACAGTACCTCGGTCAGTGAGGTCTTTGAGCAGCTGCTGCGCATCGGGCCCCGGGATGTGATCATCGGGATCAGCTTCCCCCGCTACTCCAGACGCACCGTCAAGGCCATGGAATTTGCCCGGGACCGGGGGGCCCAGGTGGTGACCATCACGGACAGCGAGACCTCGCCCCTCACCGCCATTGCGACCCACACCCTGATGGCCAAGAGCGATATGGCCTCCTTTGTAGACTCGCTGGTGGCCCCCCTGAGTCTGGTCAACGCCCTCATCGTGGCGCTGGGCCGGAGAAAGAACAGCGATCTCTCGGAGACCTTTGGAGTCCTGGAGAAGATCTGGGACGAGTACGAGGTATATGAAAAGGTGGAGGATTCCTTTTGACCAGTGATATGATTGTAATCGGCGGCGGCGCGGCAGGCATGATGGCCGCGCTGGCCGCCGCGGACCGAGGGTGTTCCGTGCTCCTGCTGGAGCGCAACGCCAAAGTCGGCCGCAAGCTGTACATCACCGGGAAGGGGCGGTGCAACGTAGCCAATGACTGCTCGGTCCCGGAGGTTCTTCAGCACGTGCCCCGCAATCCCAAATTTCTCATGAGCGCCGTCACACGCTTCCCGCCGGAGGCCGTGAAGGCGTTTTTTGAGGGATTGGGCGTCCCGCTCAAGACCGAGCGGGGGAACCGGATCTTTCCCCAGAGCGACCGGGCCGCAGACATCATCGACGCGCTCTTTCAGGCGCTGCGGCGGAAGCGGGTGAGCCTGGTGGAGGACCGGGCCGTCCGCCTGCTGACCGATGAGGAAGGACGGATCTCCGGGGTCAAGGGGGAGCACGGATCCTACTCCGCCCGGGCGGTGATTCTGGCCACCGGGGGAGCCTCCTATCCGCTCACCGGTTCCAGCGGGGACGGCTATGAGATGGCCGCAGCGGTGGGGCACACCATCGTGCCGCCCAAGCCCTCGCTGGTCCCGCTGGTGGCGGAGGGGGAGGACTGCCGCCGGATGCAGGGCCTCTCCCTGCGCAATGTGGCGGTCAAGGTCAAAAACCAGAAGAAAAAAGTGATCTATGCCGAGCAGGGGGAGCTGCTGTTCACCCACTTCGGGCTCTCCGGCCCGCTGATCCTCAGCGCAAGCGCCCATATGCGGGACTTTGAAAAGGACCACTACCAGGTGATTATCGACCTCAAGCCGGCCCTGGACGAGGAAAAGCTGGAGCAGCGGCTGCTGCGGGATTTCACCGAGCGGGCCAATCAGGACTTTCACAATGTTCTGGAGGGGCTGCTGCCCCGCCTGATGGTGCCGGTGATGGTGGAGCGGTCCGGGATCCCCGGCGACACCAAGGCCCACTCCATCACGAAGGCCCAGCGCCGGCGGCTGCTGGAGGAGCTCAAGGGCTTCCGGATCGACATTGCCGGGCCGCGGCCGCTGGCGGAGGCCATCATCACCTCCGGCGGCGTGAAGGTGTCGGAGGTGGACCCCCACACCATGGCCTCCAAACGCCTGCCGGGCCTCTACCTGGCGGGGGAGCTGCTGGATGTGGACGCCTACACGGGCGGCTTCAACCTTCAAATCGCCTGGTCTACCGGTCGAGCCGCGGGAGAAGGGGCGGCTCAGTTTTTGGAAGAAGGAGCAGAATAAGTATGGGATACAAAAGCATTGCCATCGACGGTCCCTCCGGTGCGGGAAAGAGCACCCTGGCCCGGCGGTTGGCTGAGGCCATGGGCTATCTCTATGTGGATACCGGGGCAATCTACCGCACGCTGGGGCTGGCGGCCCTGCGCCATGGCGTGGATGCCGAGGACAGCAGCGGCGTGATCGCGCTGCTGGGGCAGGTCGCCATCGACCTGCGGCACGGGGAGGACGGCTTACAGCACATGTACCTGGACGGGGAGGATGTGAGCTCGGCCATCCGAGAGCCTAGCGTCTCCCGGTATGCCTCGGGCGTGTCCGCCATCCCGGAGGTGCGGGCCTTCCTGATGGACATGCAGCGGGATCTGGCCCGCCGTCAGAATGTGATCATGGACGGACGGGATATCGGTACCGTGGTGCTGCCCGACGCGGACGTGAAGATCTTCCTCACCGCCACGGCGGAGGACCGCGCCCGGCGGCGGTATGCCGAGCTGACTGAGCGGGGGACCGACACCGACTTTGACACCGTGCTGCGGGACATCATCGCCCGGGACGAAAAAGACACCCAGCGTGCGGCGGCTCCTCTGCGCCAGGCGGAGGACGCCATTGCGGTGGATACCACTGGCAACACCCTGGAGGAGAGCTTCCGGCAGCTCCTGGGCGTGGTGAGAGCGGGGGTGGGTCTGTGAGAGGCTGGTATACCTTTCTCTATTGTCTCGTCTATCCCGTATTCAATCTGGTCCACCCCGGAAAGGTGATCGGACGGGAGAACATCCCCGACGGCGCGGTTATGATCTGCTGCAATCACACCAGTGACAGTGATCCGCTCTTCCTCTGCTACGCTTTCCGTCTCAAGCACCAGATCCGGGCCATGGCAAAGATCGAGCTGATCCGGATCCCCGTGATCGGATGGCTGCTGAGCAAGGCGGGCATCTTCGGCGTGGACCGGGGAAAGAGCGACATCGGTGCCATCAAGCAGGCCATGAAGTATCTGCGGGAGGGCGAGAAGGTACTGATTTTCCCCGAGGGAACCCGGGTCCGCTCCAGCCGGGGCGACGTGAGCCAGCCCAAGGCGGGCGCCGCCATGCTGGCGGTGCGGTGCGGCGTTCCCATCCTGCCGGTCTACGTGCCGGAGCACAAGCGCTGGTTCCGCCGCACGCCGGTGGTGATCGGGGAGGCCTTCACGCCCACCGTCGCCACCCGCAAGGGAACCCAGGAGGAGTATGAGGCCATCACCGCCGATCTGATGGCGCGGATCCGTGCGCTGGAGGCGCAGGCCAGATGAGCCGGCTGACACTGGCCCGCTCCGCGGGCTTCTGCTATGGCGTGCGCCGGGCGGTGACCATGGCGGAGGAGGCTGCCCAGTCGGGCCGCCCCTGCGTGATGCTGGGCCATATCATCCACAACGGAAGCGTGATCGAGCAGCTGGAGAAGGCCGGCGTGCAGGTCGTCCACAGCGTAGAGGAGGTGCCCACGGGCGCGGCCGTCATCATCCGCTCCCACGGGGAGGGCCGGGCGGTCTATGAACGCTTGCAGGAGCGGGGGGCAGAGATTATTGATACCACCTGCCCCAACGTCTCCCACATCCACCGCCTGGTCTCCCAGGCAGAGGAGGAGGGGCGCATCCCGGTCATCATCGGCACGCCCACCCATCCGGAGGTGGAGGCCATCGCCGGCTGGTGCCGCAATCCGGTGGTGCTCTCCGGTCCGGACGCGCTGGAAAACTGGCTGAGGGAGCATCCGGAGCTGCGTACGCAGCCCATCACCATGGTTTCCCAGACCACCTCGACCCAAAAGAAGTGGAATTTGTGCGTAGAAAAAGCAAAAAAAGAGTGTACAAATTTAAAAATTTTTGATACAATATGTAATGCTACGTGCAAACGGCAGAGTGAGGCCCAGGAGTTGGCGGCCCAAAATGACGCGATGATCGTCATCGGCGGCCGCGATAGCTCCAACACCAGGCGCCTCACGGAGCTTTGTGCGGCACTCTGCCCGACGGTCTGCTGGATCGAGCGGGCGGAGGAACTGGAACCTTCCAACCTGTACGGGAAGGCTTCTATAGGAATCACCGCGGGCGCGTCGACACCCGGGTGGATTATAAAGGAGGTCTATGACAAAATGAGCGCAGAAAACATGGAGATCGAAGAATCCTTTGCTGAAATGCTGGAGAAGTCGATCAAAACTTTAAATACAGGGGAGAAGGTTACCGGCGTCGTCACTGGCATTACGCCCACCGAGATCTACGTCGATCTGGGTACCAAGCATGCCGGTTACATACCGGTGTCTGAGCTGACCGACGATCCCACTGTAAAGGTCGAGGACATTGTGAAGGTGGGCGACGAGATCGAGACCTACGTCATGCGTGTCAACGATCAGGAGGGTGTTGTCACCCTGTCCAAGAAGCGCCTGGATACCGTCAAGAGCTGGGACGATATCGAGCAGGCCAAGGACGACCAGACTGTGGTCGAGGGCGTCGTCACCGAGGAGAACAAGGGCGGCGTGGTCGTGAGCGTCAAGGGCGTTCGCGTGTTCGTGCCCGCTTCCCAGACCGGCCTGGCCCGCGATGTGGCCATGACCGAGCTGGTCAAGCAGCATGTCCGTCTCCGCATCACCGAGGTCAACCGTGCCCGCCGCCGCGTGGTGGGTTCTATCCGCGCCGTGGCCGCTGCCGAGCGCGCCGAGAAGGCCGCTAAGGTGTGGGAGGAGATCGAGGAAGGCAAGCGCTACACCGGCGTTGTGAAGTCCCTGACTTCTTACGGCGCCTTTGTGGACATCGGCGGCGTGGACGGCATGGTCCACATCTCCGAGCTCTCCTGGAGCCGCATCAAGCACCCCTCCGAGGTGGTGAAGGTGGGCGACACCGTCGAGGTCTATGTCATTGCCGCTGACAAGGAGAAGAAGAAGATCTCCCTGGGCATGAAGGACCGCACCGAGGATCCCTGGGCCAAGTTCACCGCTACCTATGATGTGGGCTCCGTGGCCAACGTCAAGGTGGTCAAGCTGATGACCTTCGGCGCCTTTGCCGAGATCGTCCCCGGCGTGGACGGCCTGATCCACATCTCTCAGATCGCCGATCACCGCATCGAGAAGCCCGGCGACGTGCTGAGCGAGGGCCAGATGGTGGACGTGAAGGTCACCGACATCGACTTCGAGAACAAGAAGGTGTCTCTGTCCATCCGTGCTCTGCTGGACGAGCAGGCCGATGCCGCTGAGGATGAGGACGGCTCCGCTGAGTAATTTCTCTATCTGATAAAAGCAGCTCGCTTTGAACAAAAGTGGGCTGCTTTTTTTGAAAACTGCTCATTTTCCTTGCAAAAGGCGGGGAAATGGTCTATAATACAATTAGTATTATGGGCTGTCTCCGACGCAGGGAACAAGCCCCATACCGAAATTGGCAAACAACGTGAGAATCATTCACAGGCTCAAACGGTTTGGGAGGTGGGATCATGTTTCAGGTAGGCGATAAAATCGTCCATCCAATGCATGGTGCTGGTGTCATTGACAGTATCGTGCAGAAGAAGGTCAACGGAGTGCTGCGGGAATACTATATCTTAAAGCTTCCTCTGAATGGGATGCTTGTCATGATCCCGACGCACAACAGTGAGGAGATCGGTGTACGTCCCATTGTGGAGGGGGAAGAGGCAGACCGTGTGATCGCGGCCATTCCCAGCATGGACGTGGAGATGGATTCCAACTGGAACCGGCGCTATCGGGAGAATATGCTGCGGCTGAAAAGCGGCGACCTCCTGGAGGTGGCCCGGGTGGTAAAGGGACTGGTGCGCCGGGACGGAGAGCGCGGCCTCTCCACCGGGGAGCGGAAGATGCTCCACTCGGCCAAACAGATCCTGATCTCGGAGATCGTCCTCTCCCAGAATTCCAGTTATGAAGCGGTAGAGGCCCGCATTGATTCTGCCCTGGCATAATAAGATGGGAGAGACGGCGACAGCGTGGACCCATCGAGCAAGAGGGAGCCTTCGGGCTCCTTTTCTTGTGGCCGGCAGAGGAAAGGAAGGAAACGAACATGGCAGAATGGCTCAAACGGCTGCTGAAGCGAAACCGGGAACAGCAGGCCTTTTGTACCGCGGTAGTCCCGGCTGCCGGATCCTCCACCCGCATGGGGGGACAGGATAAGATATTGCTTACGCTGGGGGATGTGCCGGTCCTGATGCACACGCTGCGCGCACTGGACAGCTGCCCCCGTATCCAGGAGATCGTGGTGGTCACCCGGGAGGATTTGATCGTGCCCATCAGCCAGCTCTGCCGGGAGGGTGGATTTACCAAGGTCAAATCGGTGGTCGTGGGCGGTGCCAGCCGGGCGGAATCCGTGCTGCGGGGCATCCGGGAGGCCAGCGAGGAGGCCGAGCTCATTGCCATTCACGACGGGGCCCGTCCCCTGGTCAGCCAGGCGGTGCTGGATGAGGTCATCCGCAAGGCGGAGGAGTGCGGCGCGGCGGCCCCCGCGGTGCCGGTCAAGGACACGATCAAGCAGGCAGTCGGAGGGATCGTGGAACGGACGCCCGATCGCTCAGAGCTCTTTGCAGTGCAGACGCCCCAGGTCTTTGATGCCGCGCTGATCCGGGGCGCGCTGGCTAAGGCGCTGGAGGAGGGGGCTGCCCTCACGGACGACTGCTCCGCGGTGGAGCGGATTGGAATGAAAGTCTCTCTGACCGGAGGGGACTATACGAATTTGAAGATCACCACGCCGGAGGACCTGGTCCTGGCGGAGGCGCTGTTGGAGTGGAGGGAGAAGCCGTGAGAATCGGACATGGTTATGATGTACATAAATTGGTGGAGGGACGCCGCCTCATCCTGGGCGGGGTGGAGATCCCCTATGAGAAGGGACTGCTGGGCCACTCGGACGCGGATGTCCTGACCCATGCGGTGATGGACGCGCTCCTGGGGGCCGCGGGGCTCTGGGACATCGGCCATGCCTTTCCGGACAGCGATCCGGCCTATGAGGGCGCGGACAGCCTGGTGCTGCTGGACCGGGTCATGGAGATGCTGCGTGGGAAAGGATACCGGGTGGGCAACGTGGACGCCACCATCCTGGCCCAGAGGCCCAAGCTGGCCCCCCACATTCCCCAGATGCGCGCCAATCTGGCCAAGCGTATGGGAATCGGGGAGGACCGGGTCAACGTCAAGGCCACCACGGAAGAGGGACTGGGCTTTACCGGCGCCGGCGAGGGCATGGCGGCTCACGCGGTGGCGTTGCTGGAGGAGTAGCCGTGGAACCGCACCTCCCGCCCCGGCATACGATGGGGCGAGAGGAGCGTTTGAACCATGGTCTATTATCTTATCGTCTGCCGTTCCCTGACCTATGCGCAGCGGACAGCCGCTGTGTTGGAGCGGGTAGGCATTACGGCGCATATCCTGCGTTCGCCGAAAGTGATTGCCGGAGAGGGATGCGGATACTCGGTCAAGGTGGCACAGCGAAACCTGTCCGACGCCCTGCGCATCCTGGTCCAAGCGGGATTGGGGCCGAAGCGGGTCTTTATTATGGAGAGCGACGGCAGCTATAAAGAGGTGCTGCTATGATTTACCTGGACAGTGCTGCCACCACGCTCCAAAAGCCGGACACCGTCGCAAGGGCCGTCGCACAGGCGGTCCATACCATGACCACCCCCGGGCGGGGCGGCTACCGCCCGGCCCAACGGGCGGCGGACACGGCATTCGCCTGCCGGATGGCTGCGGCGGAGCTCTTTGACATGCCGGAGCACCCGGAACGGGTGATTTTTACCAGCAATGCCACACATGCCCTCAATCTGGCCATCAAAACCCTGGTGCATCCCGGAGACCGGGTGGTCATTTCCGGCTATGAGCACAATGCCGTGACCCGGCCGCTGGTGGCCCTCGGCGCGGAGACACTGGTGGCGCAGGCCCCGCTCTTCCGGCCCGAGGTCCTGCTGCGGCAGATGGAAGAGGCGATCACCGACCGGACTGCGGCAGTCGTCTGCACCCACGTGTCCAATGTGTTTGGCTATGTGCTGCCGGTGCACGAGATCGCGGCCATCTGCCGGGAGAGGGGAGTCCCGTTTGTACTGGATGCCTCCCAGTCGGCCGGAGTGATCCCCATCTCCTGCAAGGAGCTGGGGGCGGACTTTGTCGCCATACCGGGACACAAGGGCCTCTATGGCCCCCAGGGGACCGGACTGCTGCTCTGCGCCCGGGAGGATGTGAACACCCTTCTGGAGGGCGGAACGGGCAGCGCCTCGGCGCTGCCGGGTATGCCCGAGGTCCTGCCAGACCGCCTGGAGGCGGGGACCCACAACATGCCCGGCATTGCCGGACTGCTGGAGGGATTACGCTTCGTGAAGCGGACCGGGATCGGCCGGATCCGCGCCCACGAGGAGCGCATGATCCGCACCGCGGTCCAGCTGCTGCGGGGGATGGACGGGGTGACCCTCTATGCCTCTCCCGACCCGGGACTGCAAACCGGCGTGCTCTCCCTGTGTATGGAAGGGATGGAGTGCGAACAGGTGGGAGAAGTGCTGGGGAAGCGGGGCGTGGCCGTGCGCGCCGGACTCCACTGTGCGCCGCTGGCCCACCGCACCGCCGGTACCTTTGAGACCGGGACCATACGGATGAGTGTTTCCGCCTTCACCATGGAATCGGAGATCCGGCGATTCGCCCACATGCTGCGGGAGATCCGGCGAAATGGGGCACAGGCGGTTTAAAAGGGGAGCTCCAGGCCCGGTGCGGCTTGGAGCTCCTTTCCTGTCATGATCGGATTGATATCACGCTAAAGAGAGGCGTGATGGGGAGAATTGGCCCCATCCTGCGAAAATAGGCGGGATGGGTCGGAAATGCTGTGAATAAATTGAAAATTATTTGTAAACAGACCGAAAGAACTAAAAGATTCCCGGCCTTACTTCTTGCCAATATTGCGGAAAGACAGTATAATAATGAAGTTAAAGGGCCCGGTATGTTTGTGTGAACGATCGGGTGAGCACAGGGCGCACACCATGCGTTCGACATGGGGAGTAGTGGGAAATGGAACATCTATACCAGTTTATGCAGGTTGTCCTCAATTATCTCCGTTTGATCCACGTCACCGATTTTATTGATATCGGCATCATGGCCTTTATCATCTACCGGGTGATCATTTTGATCCGGCGGAGCAGCTCCGGCCAGGTGGCCAAGGGAGTCGTTCTGATTCTGGCGGCCCTGTGGCTTTCACAGCTGCTGAAACTGAATACGGTGAACTACTTCCTGGGGAAGACGGTAGAGTGGGGCGTTCTGGCTCTGGTGGTGCTCTTTCAGCCGGAGATCCGGAAGATGCTGGAGCAGGTGGGCAACAGCCGCCTGGGAAATGTCTTTGGGAAAGCAGAGGCGCCGGATGAGATCGAGCATGCCATCCAGCAGACGGTGGAGGCCTATGCCTCTCTCTCCAAGAGCAAGACGGGCGCGCTCATGGTCTTTGAGCGGAAAAATCTCTTTGACGACTCCATCAAGACCGGCACTTCGCTGGACTGTTCGGTGAGCAGCGAGCTGCTGAAGAACCTCTTCTGGAACAAGGCGCCCCTCCATGACGGCGCGGTCATCGTCCGCAACGGGCGGATCGTGGGCGCCGGATGCGTGCTGCCCCTCTCCGGAAATGTGAACCTGTCCCGGGATCTGGGCATGCGCCACCGGGCCGGGATCGGCGCCAGCGAACATTCGGACGCGGTGGTGGCCATCGTCTCGGAGGAGACCGGCTCCATCTCGGTGGCGGTGGGCGGAATGCTCAAGCGCCATCTGGCCCCGGAGACGCTGGAGCGGCTGCTGCGCAATGAGCTCCTTCCCAAGAATGAGGAGGATGAGAGCCAGCGCTTCAAGCTCTTCAACCTGTTGAAAGCCATGAAAGGAGGTCAGCGTGATGGAGAACATAAGGGAGAGTAAGTGGCTCTATATCGTACTGTCTCTGCTGCTGGCCATCTTTCTCTGGCTCTATGTAGGCAGCGGAGAGGGCCGGGAGGAGATCAACACGATCCGCAACATTCCCGTGACCTTCACCAATGTGGAGACCCTGGAGGAGCGCGGCCTGATGATCTCGGAGGGCGCGGAGCAGACCATCACTCTGGAGATCAAATCCACCCGGAGCGTGGCCATGAAGCTGTCTGAGAAGGGGGCAGTCACCGCAGTGGTGGATGTCTCCAAGATCACCGCTCCGGGCTCCTATACCACGGGCTATCAGCTCAACACGCCCAGCAGCGTCAGCCAGATCAGCTACAGCGTGGTGGGCAATGTACAGAATATCTCCTACACCGTGGCCCGCCGCTCGGACCGGCAGGTTGAGGTGCGCGGCGTCTTCAACGGCGAGGTGGCCGACGGCTTCCAGCGGGGCGAATTCTCCATCACGCCGGGCAGCATCACGGTCAGCGGCGAGGAGGAAAATGTCAACCAGGTCGACTATGCCCTCGTGACGGTCACCCGGGAGGACGAGCCGCTCTCCGCCACCTTTACCGGAACCATGCCCTTCCAGCTGATCGGCTTTGACGGACAGGTGCTGGATGCCAAGGCGCTGAGACTGACCACCAATGTGGACATGGTGGACGTGACCCTCCCGGTGGTGAAGCTCAAGGAGATCCCGCTGACTGTGGATATCCTGCCCGGAGGCGGCGCCACTGCGGACAACGCAGAGGTCCACATTGAGCCGGAGACCATTACCGTTTCCGGAGATGAGGACGCGCTGGACTCCGTGACCAAGATCGTGTTGGGCCAGATCGACCTTCAGACGATCTTTGATCAGAACACGATCACCTTCCCCATCGACGTGGGCACCCATCTGGAAAATGTCAGCGGCGTGACCGAGGCCACCGTGACGGTCAAGATCACCGGACTGACCACCCGCACATTGGAAGTGGACAATATCAACTTCATCAATGTGCCGGAGGGATATACGCCGGAGAAGGTGACACTCTCCTGCCTGGTGCAGATCCGCGGGGAGGAAGAGGCCGTGAATGCGGTGATCCCGTCCCAGCTGCGGGTAGTGGCCGATCTGAAGGATGCCGGACCGGGCAGCCAGACGGTGAACGCCACGGTCTATCTGGACGGCAGCAGCAGCGTGGGCGTCGTCGGCGGAGACTACAAAGTGGTCGTCAATCTGCGGCGTAATTAAAGAAGCATACGAGAAACACGGTGGGACGGGCGCAATGCGTCCGTCCCACACAGCAACTAGGTAATAAGAGGTTAGATATGGAACAGATCGCAAGAGTAAATCGGGTGGTCAGCGACACCGTGGCAGAGATCGCTGTGAAGCGGAAATCGGCCTGTGGGCATGACTGCTCCCAGTGCGGAGGCGGATGCAGCGAGATGCTGGTACAGAGCGAAGTGACCGCCATGGCCTTTAATCCGCTCCACGCCAGGGCGGGGGACACGGTACAGGTAGAGAGTGAGACAAAACAGGTGCTCAGCATCGCGGCCATCGTCTATCTGGTGCCGCTGATCCTCTTTTTCCTGCTCTATGCCGTGGGGCGTATGATTGCACATGTGGAATCTGTCTCCATTGCGCTGGGCGGACTGGGCTTCTTTGTGGGGATCGCGGTTGCGGTCTATGCCAACAGCGTGGTCAAGCGCCGCCGGCTTACCTCCTTCCGGATCACCGCTATCCTGGACTGAGACAGAAGCGATGTTTGGATATGTCAGGCCGGTGCGGACGGAGCTGCGGGTATGGGAGTGGGAGCGGTACCGGGAGGCCTACTGCGGTCTGTGTGACACCATGGGCCGCCGCCATGGCTTTCTGGCCCGGATGTTCCTCAACTATGACTTTACCTTTTTGGCTATGCTGCTCCTGCCCGATCTGGGCCGGAGAGAGCGGAGCCGGTGCCGCTGTCCCGCACGGCTGTGGGTATGCCGGAAATCCTGTACGCCCCGGCATGAGATGATGGATCTGGCCGCCGATGAGAGCGTGATCCTCACCTACTGGAAGCTGCGGGACGGTGTACTGGACGGCTCCTTCTGGCAGCGGCAGGGAAGCCGGATCTTATCCCGCCTGCTGCGTCCGGCCTACCGGAGAGCACAGCGCGCCTGCCTGGGCTTTGCGGAGACCGTGGAGAACTGCCTGGAAGAGCTCCATGTACTGGAGCGGGAGCAGTCCCCCTCGCTGGACCGGACGGCTGATACCTTCGCCCGCATCCTGTCGGCCGCCGGGCCGAAAACGGGGCGTCCGGCGCGGGACCGGGCGATGGAGCAGCTGCTCTACCATGTGGGGCGGTGGATCTATCTGCTGGACGCCTGGGACGACCTGGAGGAGGACCGGCAGTCCGGACAGTATAACCCCATCTTGAAGCGCTTCCCGGACGGGGCACAGGACCACCGGGAGGAGATCGCGCGGACCTTGCTTCACTCCAGAAACCTGGCAGTATCCGCATATGCGCTGCTGGAGGCGGGCGACTGGAGCGGAATTTTAGAAAATATCCTTTACCTTGGCCTTCCCGCCATGGAGCGGAGCGTCTTTGCCCCATCCGACGGAGCGGGCCGACGGAATTCTTGCATGCATAGGAGAATGGACAGATGACGGATCCCTACCGTGTTTTGGGCGTGGAGCCCACTGCCAGTGACGACGAGATCAAGCGCGCATACCGGGAGCTGGCCCGGAAGTACCATCCGGACAACTATCAGAACAATCCTCTGGCCGATCTGGCGGAGGAGAAGATGAAAGAGATCAATGAGGCCTACGACCAGATCACGAAGCAGCGCGCCGGAGGGGGCGGGTACAATGCCTCCAATGCCGGCTACCAGCGACAGCAGAGCAGCTATCAGCAGCAGTCCTATTCCGGCGGAAGCGTGTACCAGCAGGCCCGGCAGGCCATCAACCTGGGCGACCTGGGCCGGGCGGAGCAGCTGCTGCGCACCGCGCCCGCCCAGAACGGGGAGTGGCACTTCCTGATGGGCAGCATCGCCTACCGGAAGGGGTGGCTGGACGAGGCCATGCAGCACTATCAGATGGCCTGCCGCATGGACCCCACAAACGGGGAGTACCGCCAGGCGCTGGCCATGATGCAGAACGGCGGGCAGGCATACCGTCCCTACGGATACGGGGGCGGCATGGACGCCTGCGACTGCTGTACCAGTCTGATGTGTCTCAACTGCCTGTGCGGCGGATGCGGAGGGTACTAAGGTGCCCCGCGCACGTTCCGGAGGCGCCAGGGAAGTGGCGCTGCCGGCGGTACTGGCCGCTCTTTCGCTGCTGCTGCTCTATGGGGCCTCCATTGCGCCCAGCGGGCGGATGGGCCTGGTAGCGCTCTCCGGTCTGGTGCCGGCCGCGGCGGTGGTCTCGGGCGGACTGCATGCCGGGCTGCTGTGCTATGGCGCAGCCGGGATCCTGGGTTTGCTCCTGGTGCCCGACAAGGGGAGTGCACTGCTCTATCTGCTCTTTTTCGGCCTATATCCGGTGATCAAGTCCCGGGCCGAGCGGCTGCGGACACGGCTGGCCGAGTATGGGCTGAAGCTGCTGTGCTTCAACCTGGCGCTGACCATTCTGTGGTTTGGCTTTCGGGGACTCTTTCTCCCGTTCCTGCCGGAGGCTTTGCGCATGACCGCGCTGGTCTACCTGGTGGGCAACCCGGTCTTTCTGGTCTATGATTTTGGATGCTCCAAGGTCATCAGCCTCTATGTGGCGCGCCTTGGCCGCCGGCTGGGGAAATGAGACTTTTCAAGCGGGAGAAATTCTGCTATAATATTCCGATGACTCTGTGTGATGCAGAGCCCCATTCTGAAGAGAAGCGAGGGGAAGCCCTTTGATTAAAAGTATGACCGGTTACGGAAGGGGAGAGGCGGTCCTCCACGGCCGTCCCATCACGGTAGAGCTGCGTTCCGTCAATAACCGCTATCTGGATTGCAATATCAAGCTGCCCCGTATCTATGTCTTTGCGGAGGACGCCATCAAGGCAAAGGTACAGGAGAGTATTTCCCGGGGCAAGGTGGACGTGTTCGTCACCATCGGGCCCTCTGAGGGGGGAGACGTCAACATCTCGGTCAACCGGCCGGTGGCCGACGGCTACTATAAGGCCCTGTGCGACCTGCGGGACAGCTATGGCCTGAAGGATGACATCTCGGTCTCGCTGCTCTCCCGCCTGCCCGACGTGTTCCTGGTGGAGAAGAACCAGGAGGACCTGGAAGCGGTGTCCGCCGACCTGTGCGAGGTGCTGGGCCTGGCCCTGAAGGACTTTGACGCCATGCGCGAGCGGGAGGGCGAGAAGCTGGTGCAGGATGTCCGCTCCCGGGCCGCCACCATCGCCGCCCTCACCGGGAAGGTGGAGGAGCGCTCCCCCGGGATCGTGGCCGATTACCGCGCCCGGCTGGAGTCCAAGATGGCCGAGGTGCTCCAGAATACCCAGATCGATGAGAGCCGCATCCTCACCGAGGCGGCCATCTTTGCGGATAAGGTCGCCGTGGATGAGGAGACCGTCCGTCTGCGCAGCCACCTCTCCCAGCTGGAGCATATGCTCTCCGGAGACGGCCCGGTGGGACGGAAGCTGGACTTCCTGATCCAGGAGTTCAACCGGGAGGCCAATACCATCGGCTCCAAGTGCAGCGATATCGAGACGGCCCGCTATGTGGTGGAGATCAAGGGCGAGATCGAGAAGATCCGCGAGCAGATCCAGAATATTGAGTAACGCGGAGGACGCGGTATGAAACTGATCAACATCGGCTTTGGCAATATGGTCTCCGCAGGACGTCTCATCGCCATTATCAGCCCCGATTCCGCCCCCATCAAGCGAATGATCCAGGAGGCCAGGGACAGCGGCTGTCTCATTGACGCCACCTATGGGCGGCGCACCCGGGCGGTGCTGATTATGGACAGCGACCACATCGTCCTCTCCGCCCTCCAGCCCGAGACGGTAGCGGGACGGCTGGCAGGGAAGGAGACCGGGCCTGAGCCGGAGGAGGATATGGAATGATACGAAAGAAAAAGAAGCGTGGACAGCTGATCGTTTTGTCCGGCCCCTCTGGCGTGGGAAAGAGCACCGTGATCTCCGAGCTGCTCAGTGAGCGCAGCGACATCCATTTCTCGGTCTCCTTCACCACCCGGCAGCCCCGGGTGGGCGAGGCCGACGGTGTGAATTACAATTTCGTCAGCCGGGAAACCTTTGAGGGGATGATCGCCCGGGAGGAGCTTCTGGAGCATGCCGAGTATGTGGGCAACTATTACGGCACCTCCCTCAAGGTCATCCAGGAGAAGCTGGACGCGGGCATCGACGTGCTGCTGGACATTGAGGTGCAGGGCGCGGCCAAGGTCCGGGCCAAGTGCCCGGAGGCGGTGCTGATCTTTATTATTCCGCCCAGCTTTGAAGAGCTCTCCCGCCGGCTCCACCGCCGGGCTACCGATCAGGAGGAGGTCATTCAGGGCCGCCTCCAGAAGGCCCGGGAGGAATACCGGCAGATTCCCAACTACGACTACATGGTGGTCAACGACAAGGTGTCCGAGGCTGCGGCCGAGATCATCGCCATCCTGACGGCCGAAGGTTGCCGTACCCGGAACCGGCTTCACCTGGTGGACGATGTCTCGCTGGACCGCTGAGACCACTGCTATACCAAAATAAAAGGAGTTTGATGCGTTATGATGCTCTATCCCCCCATGAATAAGCTGCTGGAGCAGGTGCCCAGCCGGTACATGCTGGTCAATGTGGTGGCCCAGCGGGCCCGCCAGATCGCCAGTGAGGCGGAGGAGAACGGAATCTCCCTGGACGATAAGCCGGTCACGCTCGCCATCCGTGAGGTGGCGGAGGGCAAGGTCACGCCCCAGGCCGCAGAATAACACGCACAGAAGGGCAAGCGTTGGGGCGGGAGCCCTGGCGCTTGCCTTTTCCCGGATTTGGGGCGGGGAGAAGGAGGAGAGAATATGGAGCAGTCTGTGGCGGCCCGGGTGGCCCTGTCCGCGGCTACCTACGCCATTGACAAGCCCTATACGTACCTGGTTCCCCCGGAGCTGCGGGAGACCCTGTCGCCCGGAATGCGGGTGATCGTGCCCTTCGGGGCGGGAAACCGGCGGACCGAGGGGATCGTGCTCTCCATCGATGAGATTGCCACGCCCGATCCGAAATGCAAACCCATTTTGACCCAGCTGGACGAGGAACCTGTGCTGGACGGAGAGGGGCTCCATCTGGCTATCTGGATGCGGGAGCGGTATTTCTGTACGGTCTATGACGCGGCCCGGGCCATGCTCCCGGCCGGACTGTACTTCTCCTTACAGGACCGCTACCGCCTGGCCCCGGGGATCGACCGGGAGGCAGCCTATGAGGCGGCCGGAAACTCGGAATATGCCCGCACCATTGTGGGGATGGTCTGTGCCTCCGGCAGCGCCGAGCTGGGACAGATCCGCGCGGTGTTCGGTACCCGAAACCCCGGACCTGCGCTCAAACAGCTGGTGGACCGGGGCATCCTGGTGTTGGAGACCAGCGCCTCCCGGGGCGTGGGGGACAAGACCGAGCGAGTGGCCGTCCTGGCCGTCCCGCCGGAGGACGCCATGGCACAGGTCACACCCCGCCGGCGGTCGGCCCCCATGCGCTATGCGGTGATGGAGCTGCTTTGCGCCATTGGAGAGGCCTCCACAAAGGAGCTGTGCTATTTTACGGGCGCCTCCATGGAGACCCTGAAATCCCTGCGCAAGAGCGGCCTGATCCGTCTGGAGGAGCGGGAGGCCTTCCGCCGGGTATCGGTGGAGCCCTGCGAACCAGCCGGGCCGGTCTATCTCAACGAGGAGCAGGAGGCCGCCTTTCAGGGACTGGACGCGCTGGCCCGGACCGGGACAGCGGCCGCGGCGCTCCTCTACGGAGTGACGGGCAGCGGAAAAACCCAGATCTACATCCGGCTCATTCAGGAGAGCCTGAAGCGGGGGAAGAGCGCCCTGGTGCTGGTGCCCGAGATCGCGCTGACGCCCCAGCTCCTGCACCACTTTTCCGCCCATTTCGGGGATGCGGTGGCGGTCCTCCACAGCTCGCTGCGGGCGGGGGAGCGCTACGACGAGTGGAAGCGGGCCAAAGCCGGGAAGGCACAGGTGGTGATCGGCACCCGCTCGGCGGTTTTTGCCCCCCTGCGCAATCTGGGACTCATCATCCTGGACGAGGAGCAGGAGGGGAGCTACAAATCGGAGCAGGTCCCCAAATACCATGCCCGGGATGTGGCGAAATACCGCTGTGCCCAGACCGGGGCACTGCTGGTCCTGGGATCGGCCACGCCGTCCATTGAGAGCATGTATCAGGCGAAACAGGGCGTGTACCACCTCTTCACGCTGCGGCGGCGCTACAATGAGCGGGCCCTTCCCCAGGTGCAGATCGCCGATCTTCGGGAGGAGCTGAAGGTGGGAAACGGCGGCTCCATTGGCCATGCCCTGCGGTCTGCCCTGGAGGAAAATCTCCGGCGGGGGGAGCAGTCCATTCTGTTCCTGAACCGGCGGGGGGCCAGCCGTATGCTCTCCTGCGGGGAGTGCGGCGAGGCACCCACCTGCCCCCGCTGTTCGGTGTATCTCACCTATCACTCCGCCAACGGGCGGCTCATGTGTCACTGCTGCGGCCACTCGGAGCGGGTCCCGGACGTCTGCCCCAATTGCGGCGGCACCTTCCATTTTATCGGGACCGGGACCCAGCGGGTCCAGGAGGAGCTGGAGGAGATGTTTCCCGGGGTAGAAGTGCTGCGGATGGATACCGACACCATTTCCGCGGTCCACTCCCATGAGAAGCTGCTCGCCCGGTTTGAACAGGAGCGGGTCCCCATTCTGGTGGGAACCCAGATGGTGGCCAAGGGGCTGGATTTTGAGAATGTGACCCTGGTGGGCGTGGTGGCGGCCGACCTGTCCCTCTATGTGGACGACTACCGGGCGGCGGAGCGGACCTTTTCCCTCATCACCCAGGTGGTGGGTCGGGCAGGCCGGGGCGAAAAGACCGGCCGGGCGCTCATCCAGACCTATACGCCGGAAAATGACGTGATTACCTTTGCGGCGGCGCAGAACTACGACGCCTTTTATGAACAGGAGATCGGCCTGCGGGAGCTGCGGGGCTGCCCGCCCTTCCGGGATCTCTTTGTACTCACCGCCTCGGGGACGACGGAGAGCGCCGTCTTACAGACCTGCATGCGCCTGCGGCGCAGTCTGGAGGAGTGGCTGCGCCAGCCGCCCTATGAGGGGTACCGCTCCCAGCTGCTGGGCCCGGCGCCGGCGGCCATCGCCAAGGTGAACAACCGCTACCGCTACCGCCTGACCCTGAGTACCCGAAATGACAAGCGCATGCGTGCGCTGGTGGCCCATCTGCTCTGCTGCGCACAGAAAGATAAAGAAAACCGGGGCGTATCCGTCTATGCGGATGTGAATCCCCTGGATTAGGAGGAAGATTACCATGGCACTGAGAACGATTCTGACAGACGAAGATCCGGCCCTGCACAAGGTCTGCCGGCCCTATACGGTTTTTGACGAGCGGCTGTGGTCCCTGCTGGACGACATGAAGGAGACCCTGGCCCACGCCAACGGTGCGGGACTGGCCGCACCCCAGATCGGCATTCTGCGCCGTGCGGTCATCGTGGTGGACGGCAACGACGAGATGCTGGAGCTGGTCAACCCGGAGATCATCTGGACCGACGGGGAGCAGGAGGGCTTTGAGGGCTGCCTGAGCGTCCCGGGCCGCTGGGGCGTGGTCAAGCGTCCCATGAAGGTGCGCGTCCGCGCCCAGGACCGCCACGGCAACTGGTTCGAGGCTGAGGGCGAGGAGATCGTGGCCCGCTGCTTCTGCCATGAGCTGGAGCATCTGGAGGGCCACCTCTTCACCGAGCGCAGTGACAAGCTCTATACCACGGAAGAGCTGGACGCCATGATGGAGCGTGAGTAAGAGTATGCGGATCGTTTTTATGGGTACCCCTGCATTTGCGGTGCCCTCTCTGGAAAAGCTAATCGAGGCCGGACATGAGATCGTCGGGGTCTTTACCCAGCCGGATAAACCCAAGAACCGGGGCATGAAGCTCCTTCCGCCGCCGGTGAAGGTGTGCGCGCAGGAGCACGAAATCCCGGTCTATCAGCCCACCAAGCTGCGGGACGGCACGGCGCTGGCCCAGATCCAGGCCCTCGCCCCGGAGCTTATCGTGGTGGCCGCCTACGGGCGCATTCTGCCCGATGAGATCCTGGATTACCCGAATCTGGGGTGCATCAATGTCCACTCCTCGCTGCTGCCCCGCTACCGTGGAGCGGCTCCTATCAACTGGGCCATCCTCAACGGGGATGAGAAAACCGGCGTGACCATCATGCACATGGCCACCGAGCTGGACGCGGGAGACATCATTACCCAGGCGGAGACCGCCATCGACCCGGATGAGGACGCGGAGACCCTCTATCAGCGTCTGGCTGACATGGGCGGCGCGCTCCTCATCTCCGCGGTGGAACAGCTTGCCGCCGGGACGGCCACCCGGACGCCCCAGGAAGCGGCGGGCGTGACCCTGGCCCCCATGCTGGGACGGGAGCTCTCGCCCATCGACTGGAAGCGCTCCGCCCAGGAGATCCACAACCAGGTACGCGGGCTGATCCCCTGGCCCACCGCCACCACGGACGCCATTACGGGCGACACCATGAAGATCCTGGTCACACAGCAGACCGGGGAGCAGACCGGCGCCCCTGCCGGAACCGTGGTGGCCGCCGGCAAGCAGGGCATCGACATGGCGTGCGGGGATGGGAAAATCCTGCGGATCGTGGAGCTCCAGGCAGCGGGCAAGAAGCGCATGAAGGCCGCAGACTACCTGCGGGGCAACCCCATTTCCATTCCCTGAGCGGGAACGGAGGCCGTATCCGGTCAGAAAGGAAACAGCCATGTTTTATTATGATCCTACCTATTGGAGCATCCTGGTCCCCGCCATGCTCATCGCGGCGTGGGCCCAGTGGCGCGTGAGTTCCACCTTCCGCCGGTTCTCCGGCGTCCGCGCCTCCCGGGGCTATACCGGGGCACAGGCCGCCGAGGCGGTATTGCGGGCCCACGGGGTGTACGATGTGCGCATCGAGCGGGTGTCCGGACGGCTCACGGACCATTTTGATCCCCGGAGCAATGTCATCCGCCTGTCGGACAGCGTATATGGCTCCAACAGCGTGGCCGCCATCGGTGTGGCGGCCCACGAGGCAGGGCATGCAGTACAGTATGCGGTGGGATACGGTCCCATCAAGCTGCGCAACGCCATCATCCCAGTGTGCAACCTGGGTTCTCAGCTCTCCATTGTCTTCATCCTGCTGGGACTGTTTCTCTATATCCAGCCCCTCTTTGCCGTGGGTATCCTGCTGTTCTCGCTGGCCGTGGTGGTGCAGCTGGTCACGCTGCCGGTGGAGTTCAATGCCTCCCACCGGGCGCTGGAGACCCTGAAGAGCACTCATCTCCTGGACGGAGAGGAGCTGAGCGGGGCCCGCAAGGTGCTGGGTGCGGCGGCCATGACCTATGTGGCGGCCCTTCTGGTCTCCCTGGCCCAGCTGCTGCGCTTCCTGCTGGCCTTTGCCGGACGTCGGAGGGACTAAGCGATGGCGCGAGAGAGAAAAAAGAGCGCCCGTGAAGTGGCTCTCCTGGCGCTGCATGCCTGTGAGCAGCAGGGGGCCTGGTCCGACGGCTTTTTGAAGAAGACCATCCGGGAGGCCGGGCTGGACAGCCGGGACGCCGGGTTCGCCTCCAGACTCTGTTTTGGAGTTTTGCAGAACCGGATGCTTCTGGATTTTTACCTGGGACAGTTTTCCAAGCTCCCGCTGGACCGGCTGGAGGCAAAGATCCGCTCCTGCCTGCGTCTGGGCGCCTATCAGATTTTGCTGCTGGACCGTGTGCCGGAGTCGGCAGCCGTCAATGAGTCGGTCAATCTGGCACGCCAGTACGCAAAGAATCCCAGAGCGGCCGGGATGGTAAACGGCATTCTGCGAAACCTGATTCGCAGCCGGGAAACCCTCGGCCTTCCAACCCAGCTGGACATCCGTTATTCCCATCCCGCATGGCTTGTAAAGGAATTTGACCTTGCACTGAATGGGGAGGGCGTGGAGGCCCTGCTGGAGGCCGACAACGCCATTCCGCCCACTATGGCCCAGGTCAACACCACCCACTTCTCCCAGGAGGAGGTCGTGGAGCTGCTGCGGCAGGAGGGGGTGGAGGTACAGCCCCACCCCTGGATTCCGGACTGCCTCCTCTTGCAGGGAACGGGAGATCTGGAGCGGCTGGAGAGCTTCCGCCGGGGTGCGTTCTATATCCAGGACGGCGCCGGAAAACTCTCTGTCCTGGCGGCCGACCCAAGGCCGGGAATGCAGGTGCTGGACGCCTGCGCCGCGCCGGGCGGCAAGAGCTTTGCTGCGGCCATCCGAATGGGCGGACAGGGGGAGATCTGGTCCTGCGACATCCACCCCCACAAGCGGGGATTGATCCAGGCGGGGGCCGAGCGGCTTGGATTTTCCGAGCTGATCCATCCCGCCATTCAGGATGGAAAGCAGTGCCGGGAGGAGTGGATCGGCCGGTTTGACCGGGTGATCGCCGATGTGCCCTGCTCCGGGCTGGGCATCATCCGTAAGAAGCCGGATATCCGCTATAAGGACCCGGAGCCCCTGGCAGGACTCCCCGCCATTCAGAGCGCGATCCTGGAGAATGTATCCCGCTATGTCAAGCCGGGCGGGGCGCTTCTCTACTCCACCTGTACCTTGCTCCGGCGGGAAAATGAGGGTGTGGTGGAGGCTTTCCTTGAAAAGCATTCTGACTTTACATTAGAGCGTTTTCAACTGCCCGGACCGGTTGGAGCGGTCGAGGGCGGCATGCTGACCCTCTGGCCGCACCTGCATGGGACAGACGGATTCTTCTTTGCGAAATTGAGGAGGGCGACATGACCGATATCAAATCCATGAATCAGGAGGAGCTGTCCTCCTTTCTCAAAGAGCTGGGGCAGCCGGCCTTTCGGGCCAAGCAGGTCTTCCAGTGGCTCCACCGGGGCGTCCGCTCCTTTGACGAGATGACCAACCTCTCCAAGGCCCTGCGGGAACAGCTGGCTCAGAGCTGCCTGCTCGCGCCTCCTACGGTAGAGCGCAAGCAGGTCTCCGCCCTGGATGGGACCATCAAGTACCTGTGGCGTCTGCACGACGGAAACTGCATCGAAACCGTTCTGATGCGCTACAAACATGGGAATACTGTGTGCATCTCCTCCCAGGTGGGATGCCGGATGGGATGCGCTTTCTGCGCCTCCACAATCGCTGGCAAGGTAAGAGACTTGACACCTGCTGAAATGCTGGATCAGGTCCTGTTCACCCAGATCGATTCGGGGGCACCCATCTCCAACATCGTGCTCATGGGCATCGGCGAGCCGCTGGACAATTTCGACACCGTCATGCGCTTTCTGGAGCTGGTCAACCACCCGGACGGGATGAACATCGGCATGCGCCATATCTCGCTGTCCACCTGCGGGTTGGTCGACCGGATCGATGAACTGGCCAAACGGCAGCTCCAGCTGACCCTGTCCGTCTCCCTCCACGCACCGGACGACGAGACCCGCTCCAAGATCATGCCGGTGAACAAAAGTGTGGGGGTGGAGCGGCTCTTTGCCAGCTGCCGGCGGTATTTTGAGCAGACCGGCCGGCGGATCTCCTATGAGTATGCCATGATCGACGGAGTCAACGACACGGACTGGCAAGCGGATCTACTTGTCAGCCATTTGAAGGGAACGCCGGGGCATGTGAACCTGATCCCGCTCAACGAGGTCAAGGAGAGCCCGCTGCGTCCCAGCCGCCGGGTGGCTGCATTCCAAAAACGTCTGGAGTCCCAGGGCGTGACCGTGACGGTACGGCGCAAACTGGGTGGCGATATCGACGCCTCCTGCGGGCAGCTCCGCCGCAAGCAGATGCTGGAGGAGCAGGCCTGAGAAGGGGCTGTGCGACGGGCTCATCCCGATCCGCATGGGATGGGCTGCGGAAAAATCGATGTGGAGAAGAAGGCTGTTTACTATGATAAAAGCATGGGGAATCACACATAAGGGCTGCGTCCGTCCGCAGAATCAGGATACTTACTACCTGGACGTTCTGTCGGAAGACCTGGCTGTGGGCCTGGTCTGTGACGGTATGGGCGGCGCGCGCGCCGGAAATATCGCCAGCATGCTGGCGGTGGAGGCATTTGTCGAGGCTTTGCAGGATCTCCCGCCAGGCACGCCGGAGGATCCGGAGGCCCTGCTGGCACAGGGCAGCGCCGGGGCCAACACGGTGGTGTACCACCGGGCCAGAAGGGACCCGGACTGCCATGGGATGGGGACCACCATGGTGGCAGCTCTGGTCCTGTCGGATATGGCGTACCTGTTGAACATCGGAGACAGCCGCGCCTATTACATCTCGGGGAACGGGATCGAGAAGGTGACCCGGGATCACTCCCTGGTGGAAGATATGGTCCGGCGGGGGGACATCACGCCGGAACAGGCGCGCAACCATCCGCAGAAGAACCTCATTACCCGCGCCCTCGGGACCGAGGAACATGTGAGGGCGGACTTTTACCGTAAGAAACTGGAAAGCGGAGACTCGCTTCTCCTGTGCTCGGACGGACTCTCCAACGTGGTCAGCGATCAGGAGATGCTCTATGAGGTACTCCACGGCGGTCCGGTGGGCGAATGCTGCCACCGGCTTTTGGACATCGCGTTATCCCGGGGCGCACCGGATAACGTGACCTGTGTCCTGTTTCAGTTTGAGTAAGGGAGGGTAATGACTATGGATCAATACATAGGGAAGTTACTCGACAACCGATATGAGATTTTGGAGCGGATCGGGACCGGAGGCATGGCGGTGGTCTATAAGGCCCGCTGTCACCGGCTCAACCGTCTGGTGGCCATTAAGATCCTCAAGGAAGAGCTGGCCCAGGACGCAGAGTTTCGCCGCCGCTTCCACGATGAGTCCCAGGCCGTGGCCATGCTCTCCCACCCCAATATCATGGCGGTGTACGACGTGAGCAAATCCGGCGACGTGGACTATATCGTCATGGAGCTGCTGGAGGGCATTACCCTCAAGCAGTATATGCAGAAGAAGGGCGGAAAGCTGAGCTGGAAGGAATCCCTCCACTTTATCATCCAGATCATGAAGGCTCTCTCCCACGCCCACAGCCGCGGCATCATCCACCGGGACATCAAGCCCCACAACATCATGGTGCTGCGGGACGGCAGCATCAAGGTGGCCGACTTCGGCATCGCCCGGCTGACCTCGGCCAGCCAGAATACCATGACGCAGGAGGCGCTGGGGTCGGTACACTACATCTCTCCGGAGCAGGCCAGAGGAAGCCACATCGACGCCCGCTCCGACATCTACTCCGCGGGCGTGGTGCTCTACGAGATGCTGACCGGAAGGCTGCCCTACGAGGGAGATTCCCCGGTGGCGGTGGCTATCCAGCACATCAACTCCATTCCGCTCTCGCCCCGTGAGCTGGAGCCCGGGATTCCGGAGGCGCTGGAGGCCATCACTCTGAAGGCCATGGCCTCGGATGTCAACCAGCGCTACATTTCGGCCGACGCCATGCTGGCCGACCTGGAGGAGTTCCGGAAGAATCCCAACATCAACTTTGAGTTCCGCCCGGAGGACGTCCGGCTGACCGACGAAGCGGATGAGCCAACCCAGATCATCGGAGCCAATACGCCCAGCGCCATGACCGGCGGACGCCGCCTGCCCCATCCGGGCGAGGCGGAGGATGCCACACAGCGCATTCCGCGCCACAGAGGGCCGGAGTCCGGGGTACGCCACAGCGGGGACACCGCGGGCAGCCGTCCGTCCAATCGTCCGTCCAGCCGCCGCAGCGAGGACTATTACGAGGAAGAGGAGGAGCCGGCCAGCAAGTGGCCCATTATTGCCGCGGTCGGCGCTATCCTGATCTTCCTGGTGGGTATCGGTATTTTTCTGGTCAGCATCTTCGGAAATGCCTTTCCCGAGACCCAGGACATCACCATTCCCGATGTAATGGGCTATACCCTGGAAGAGGCACAAGAACTGGATGCTGTAAAGGAAGGCGGCTTTACTATTGAGGAAGACGGAGAGGCCATAGAGAGCTCCTATCCGGAGGGGACGATTGCACACCAGTCGCCCGGCGCCAACACCACCCTGCGGGACACCACGGAAAATCGGGTCATCAAGGTCCAGCTCAGTGCCGGCAGTGAGGTCCCGAAAATGCTGGATCTGGTCAACCAGGAGCAGGCACTGGCCCAGCAGAAGCTGAAGAACCAGTTCCCTGACCTGAACTTGACTGTGGAGGTCGAGACGGAGCCCTCGGAAGAGGTGGAGTCCGGCTATGTCATCCGTACCGACCCGGAGGCCGAGAGTGAGCTGCGTGAGGGACAGACCATCACGCTCTATGTCAGCGAGGGCAAGCCGAGCAAGATGATCACCATCCCGTCTCTCATCGGGCAGACCCTGAACAAGGCCCAGGAGATGCTGAAGGAGTATAACCTGGTGGTGAAGGTCTCTGAGAAATATGACGATGTGGCAGAGGCCGGAATCGTCATCGATCAGTCCATCAACCCCAATGTGGAGGTGCAGGAGGGTGCGACCCTCACCCTCACGGTGAGCAAGGGACCGGAGCCCAAGCCTACCGACACGCCCACGCCGCCGGAGGTATCCGATGACCCGGGCGGAGAGACGCAGCCCTCCTCCCATACCATCACCATTTCGCTCCCCCAGGACGGCCGTGAGTATGTCATGGTCCGGGTCATGGTGGGCGACAGCGAGGCCTTTGGAGAGGAGGTTGCCACCAGTCAGGGGAGCATTCAGGTGCCTGTCACGGGAACCGGCTCTCAGGAAGTGGTGGTGTACATCGACGGACAGATCTCCAGCAGCGAGATCATTGATTTTTGAGTATGGCAGAAGGAACGATTTTGAAAGCCCTGAGCGGCTTCTATTACGTTGACACCGGTACGGCGGTGGTCACCTGCCGGGCCCGGGGAAAATTCCGCCACCAGAAGCAGACCCCTCTGGTGGGGGACCGGGTAGTCTTTACCGACCTGGGGGATGGGAGCGGCGCGCTGGATGAGATCCTGCCCCGCAGAAACCAGTTTTCCCGCCCGGCGGTGGCCAACATCGAGATGCTGGTGGTCATCGCCTCCGGCGCCATCCCGGTCACCGATCCCTTTTTGATCGACCGGGTGGTCTCCATTGCGGAGAGCCGGAACTGCGAGCCGGTGATCTGTATCAATAAATGCGATCTGGATGCGGCGGAGACCCTCTACCAGACCTATCTGGCGGCGGGCTTCACCACCCTCCGCGTGAGTGCCGAGACCGGGGAGGGGATCGACCGCCTGCGGGAGGTCATTGCCGGCAAGTCCTGTGCTTTCACCGGAAACTCCGGAGTGGGCAAGTCCAGCATCCTCAATGCGCTGGAGCCGGACTTTGGTCTGGAGACCGGTGCGGTCAGCGAAAAGCTGGGCCGCGGACGCCATACCACCCGCCATGTGGAGCTCTTCCGGCTCTCCAACGGGGCGGTGGTGGCAGACACCCCCGGCTTCTCCTCCTTTGACACCGAGCTGCACGAGCTTTGGCGGCCGGAGGACCTTCCCGGGACCTTCCGGGAGTTCCGGCCCTATCTGGACCAGTGCCGCTTTCAGGGGTGCGCCCACGTGAAAGAAAAGGGGTGCGCGGTCCGGCAGGCGGTCAAAGAGGGAAAGATCGCGCCCAGCCGGCACGCCAGCTATGTACGCCTGTATGAGCAGGCCAAGGAGGTGCCGGAGTGGAAGCGAAAGTAAAGCGTGCCCTGGTATTTGGCTCGGTCCCGTGCCGGGACTGGTCCTTTCTGGAGGCATACCGGCGACCGGACCAGCAGGTCTACTGTGCCGACGGCGGACTGAATAACGCCCTGGCCGCCGGCTGCAAACCGGACTTTGTGGTGGGGGATTGGGACTCCGGCGGAGCGCCCCGTGCCGATGTGCACAGCGTCACCCTTCCTGTCGAAAAGGATATGACTGATCTTCAGGCGGCGCTGCACCACGCCCTGGCCGCCGGCTGCACGGAGTTTCTCCTGTGCGGCTGTCTGGGTGGGCGCCGCCTGGACCACACGGCATTCAATCTGGTACTGCTGGAGTGGCTGAAAGCCCGGGGCGGGCAGGGCATCCTGATCGACGAGGACAATGAGGTGCGCCTGTTGGAGCATGAGACCGTCACGCTCCATCCGGAGGAGGGGCCCCGCTACCGCTACCTGTCCCTGCTCCCGCTGGACCGCACCGTGGAAGGGGTCTCCATCGACGGAGTGAAGTATCCCCTAACGGATGCAGCCATCCTGCGGGGGGATACTCTTACCGTGAGCAACCAGCCCGCAGGGCCGGTAGTTTCCGTTACTGTGGGGGATGGGCGCGCCCTTCTCATCCAGAGTGAGCGGGACGCATAGCATACTGTACCGGGCAGACCGGTGAGAAAAACAGGCACAGATGACCGCTCTCTGCGTATACTGGGGATAGAAGCCAGTTGCGAAGGGGGCGGTCATTTTGCCGCAATGGCTGAACAAACAGACGGTAGGGTGGGCAGCCGGTACGGCGGTCACGCTTGCGCTGCTGCTCTATCCGGCCAGTCTTGTGACCTTGGGGATCGGCGCGGCACTGGGATACCGGGGACGCGCTTGGCTGGAAAAAACCGAAAGGAGTGCTCCGTCTTGAAAATTGTCGTTGTGCGGTCTCCCAAAGCGTTTCGGGGGATCCTCCGTACGCTGTTCGGTCTGCGGTAAAGACCGAAATGCTGCTGTTACATCCCTCTGCCCTGGAGAGCGGCCGGAATATTCCGGCCGCTCTCAGTGATTTTATAAGGAAGGGCCTCGCAGAGTTCCGTCGTCCGAAGACGACGGAAGGGAATCAGAGTGTGTTTTCCGGCGGCGTGTACGTCGGAAAACACTCCTATCAGGCTACAAGTGTGCGAGCGCCAGCGAGTGCGCGCAGTAGCCTGTATCCTCTCTCAAAAATGCCTGCATTTTTGAGAAGCGTGTCGAAGCTTTTCGACACGGTGCGGCCGGAATATTCCGGCCGCTCTTTTCATATAGTGTTTCAAACACGAAGGCGAACGTGCCTTTGCCAAAGGGAGTGGAACACTATGGAACTGGAATTAGAGCGGACTGAGCTGAGCGGCTATGAGACAGTTTTGAACACCACACTGTTTCAGGAAGAGACCATGGAGATGATCGTACCGGACGCCTGCCCGGATATTCTGCGTATCCTGGATACCGAGGGCTGGGTGGAACTGAAAAGCCGGGAGGCATCGGAGGGGCATGCGGCCGTCTCCGGTACCATCCGGGCATGTGTGCTGTACCTGCCGGACGGAGAAGAGGGGATCCGCCGGCTGGACGTCTCCATCCCCTTCAGCGGCGGCGTGGACGGGGCCAGGCTGAACCACCGGTGCAGTCTCGTCTCTCTGGGCCGGATCGAGGGGGCGGAGACCCGTGCGCTCAATCCGCGCAAGGTACTGGTCCGGGTGGGGATCGCCGTGGAACTGCAGGGGTACGCTCCGCTGGAAGAGGCGGTGTGCTCCAGCGTACACGCCGAGAGCAAGACCGGGGTGGAGCAGCTCTGTGAGACCTGCCACACCTACGGCGTGGTGTGCGTACAGGAAAAGCCCTTCCAATTTTCCGATGAGGTGACCCTGCCGGGCAGCAAGCCCCAGGCCGCGGAGCTGCTCAAACAGCGTGTGACGGTGGTATGCACCGAGTCCAAGGTGATCGGGAATAAGCTGATCTTTAAGGGAAATGTGAATCTTCAGGTCCTCTATCGCAGTGTGGACCATCAGATCTGCGACAGCCTCTTTGAGCTTCCGTTCTCGCAGATCATGGAGGTCTCGGGCGGCGGGGAAGAGGCCGACTGTACCCTGGAGATTATGGCCACCGAGGTCCAGTGCAGTCTGGAGTCGGGGGAAGACGGAAGAATCATCCATGTTGCGCTGGAATTGCTGGCCCAGGCCGTCCTGCGGGCCGAGCGCAGTGTGGCGGTCCTGTGCGATCTGTACAGTACCTCTTATCTGCTGGAGGCGGATCGCTGCACCCACTCCATGGAGCATCTCATCGACCGCAGCGTCAAAACGCCCGCTCTGCGGGAGGTGGTGGAGTGCGGAGAGTCCATCGACAACATTCTGGACGCCTATCTCTCGGTGGGGCGGATGGCACAGAACCGGGAGGGAGAGCGGCTGGTGCTGGAGGCAGAGGTGCGCGCGACCATCCTTTACCGCACCGAGGGCGGAGAGTCGGGCAGTGTATCCCGCGTCTTCTCGGTGCCGTGTAGCCTAGAACTGCCGGATGGGTGCAGCTGTACCTGCGTGTGCCGCTGTCCCGAGCCCGTCTTTGCCACGCCCACCGCAGGCGGGATCGAGGTGCGCTTTGCCGTGGAATTTCGCTATATGGCCCTGCGCAACGAGCCCATCACCGGGATCTCCGCGGCCCGGCTGGATCCGGACTCGCCCAGAGACCGGGACCACCAGCCCTCCATCGTGCTGCGGATGGTCGGACGGGGAGAGCGGCTGTGGGACATTGCAAAGTGCTATGGGACCACCATGGCCGAGATCTGCCGGGCCAATGCATTGGAGGAAGAGCAGGCCCCCGGCGGGCAGCTTCTTCTGATTCCCCGGAAACGTGCCTGATGGATACCGCCGCCGCAGCGGCACAGACGGTGGGCTGCGGCGGCGGTGTACCCGGGGCGGGCGTCTGATTTTCTGCCCGGTGAGGTATAAGTCAGAGCTTATCCCCATAGCTATATAGGGAAAACGACCGGCACACAAGATGCGGGGGAGCCCTCGTATCCGGCCGAAGGAGGAATTGCAATTGGAAGAGCGCAAGATCTATGAGGATATTGCTCTGCGTACCGAGGGTGATATTTACATCGGTGTGGTGGGACCGGTGCGGACCGGAAAGTCCACCTTTATCAAGCGGTTCATGGAGACCATGGTCATCCCCAACATTGAGAACGTCTACCGGCGGGAGCGGGCCAGAGATGAGCTGCCCCAGAGCGGCTCCGGACGGACCATCATGACCGCCGAGCCGAAATTCGTACCCGAGGAAGCGGTGGAAGTCACCATGGAGAATGGGGCGGCTTTTTCCGTCCGGCTGATCGACTGCGTGGGCTATCTGGTCCCGGGCGCGGTGGGACAGATGGAGGACGACAGCCCCCGCATGGTGACGACCCCCTGGTACGACTACGAGATCCCGATGACCGAGGCCGCGGAGATCGGGACCCGCAAGGTGATCGCGGAGCACTCCACCATCGGGATCGTGATCACCACAGACGGCAGCATCACGGACATCCCCCGGGAGGACTATCTGGAGGCCGAGGAGCGGGTCATTTCGGAGCTGAAGGAGCTGGGGAAGCCCTTCCTGGTGGTGCTCAACTCCGCCTACCCGAATTCCGAGCGGGCGCAGGCCATCCGCGCGGATCTCTCCTCCCGGTACGATGTGACCTGTGTGGTGGCAAACTGCCTGGAGCTGGATGAGGCGGATGTCCGCGATATCATCAAGGGCGTGCTCTACGAGTTCCCGGTGAAGGAGCTGGACCTGTTCCTGCCCCCCTGGGTGGACGCACTGGACTATACCCATCCCATCAAGAGCAGTCTCTATGCGGCCATCCGGGAGGGTGCCAGTGGGATGCGCCGTATCCGGGACGTGGAACAGGCGGTCCACTCCATCGCCTCCTGCGAAAACGTCAGCAGCGCGCAGATCTCTGCCATCAGCCTGGGGACCGGCGTGGCGGCCGCCACCCTGGATCTGCCCCGGAGCTTGTTCTACGGGACTATCTCCGAGCAGTCCGGCTTTGCCATTCACGACGACGGCGATCTTTTGGGCCTGCTGACCGAGCTGTCCCATGTCAAATGTGAGTACGATAAGGTGTCCTCCGCCCTGGAGGACGTGAAGCAGACCGGCTATGGTATTGTGATCCCCAGCACGGATGAGTTGGTGCTGGAGGAGCCCGAGATCGTGAAGCAGGGCGGGCGATATGGGGTCCGTCTGAAGGCCTCCGCGCCCTCCATCCATATGATCCGGGCGGACATCGAGACCGAGGTCTCTCCCATTGTCGGCAATGAAAAGCAGAGCGAGGAGATGATCAATTATCTCCTCCAGGAGTTTGAGGGGGACACCAAGGCCATCTGGCAGTCCAATATCTTCGGAAAATCCTTCCACGAGCTGGTGAGCGAGGACCTCAATACCAAGCTCAAGCGGATGCCGGAGGATGCCCGCGGAAAGCTGCGGGAGACCCTCCAGCGGATCATCAACGAGGGGTCCGGCGGACTGATCTGTATTATTCTCTGAGTGTGATTGGGCATTCTTCCTGTCGCGGCCCGGGCCGACAGGAAGAATGCCTTTTTGCTGGCGTGAAAAGCACTTGCCTGGGGTGGACAAAGGGTGTTATAATCGGCACAAACCCTTTGGATGGGAGGCGGAAACGCGATGCATGTGATCGTTTGCCTGGATGACCGCGGTGGGATGCTCTTCCACCAGCGCCGTCAGAGCCGGGACCGGGCGGTTCAGAGCGATATCCTCCAGATGTGCCGGGGAGAGGTTCTATGGATGAACCGCTATTCCCAGGCCCTGTTTTCGGACGCGGAGGGAAATGCCATCCGGACGGCGGAGGATTTTCTGGAGCAGGCAGGAGCGGGCGAGTACTGCTTTGTGGAGACCTGTGCGTCCCTCCGGCCCTATGAGAAAAACATCGAGCATCTGATCCTGTACCGCTGGAACCGGCACTATCCCTCCGATGCCAGGCTCGATCTGGACCCGGCGGCCGAGGGCTGGCGGCAGATCGGCTGTACGGAATTTCCCGGCCACTCCCATGAACGGATTACGAAAGAGGTCTATACAAGATGAAACTGATCCACACGCTGTTCCTTCCAATCCTTCTGACCGGCAGCCTGCTTCTGAGCGGGTGTGAGACGGGCGGTCCGGCTGCCACGTCGGCCGGGTCCTTCAACCTGAGCGAAGTCCCGCCGTTTTCCGGCGAGCCCTATGTGGCCTTGAATGAGAACCAGCCCGATTTTCCCGAGGAGGACTTTACCACCAATTCCTTTGAGTCCTACGGGCCCCTGGACGAGCTGGGCCGCTGCACCACCGCCTATGCCAATATAGGGGTGGATCTGATGCCCACCGAAGAGCGGGGGAACATCGGACAGGTCAAGCCAACCGGGTGGCAGACCGTCAAATACGATATCGTGGACGGAAAGTACCTCTACAACCGGTGCCATCTGATCGGGTTCCAGCTCACGGGCGAAAACGCAAATGAGCAGAACCTCATCACCGGGACCCGGTATCTGAATGTAGAGGGGATGCTCCCCTTTGAAAATCTGGTGGCCGACTATGTGAAGGAGACCGAGCACCACGTGCTCTACCGGGTCACCCCCATCTATGAGGGGGACAATCTGGTGGCCAGCGGCGTACAGATGGAGGCCCAGTCGGTGGAAGATGACGAGGTCTGCTATAACGTCTATGTCTATAACTGTCAGCCCGGGATCGAGATCGACTATGCCACCGGGGAGAGCTGGCTGGCAGAGACGGCGGAAGAGCCGAGTCCCACCGAGAACACGGCTTCCGGGGAGGAGCGGTATGTACTCAACACCTCTTCCAAGAAGTTCCACAAGCCGGACTGCTCCGGCGTTCAGAGTATGAGCGAAGCAAACCGGCAGGACTATACGGGCGAGCGGGACGCCCTGTTGGAGCAGGGGTACCAGCCCTGCGGGATCTGCAAGCCATAAAGATAGCACACAGCGGCCTGTTTTTCGGGCCGCTGTGTGTGTTTTTGTGGGGAGTGGACCATACTAAGACCATACAAATGGCAGGAGCAGAGGGGAAATAGCTTGCACTTTTTGGTATATATAGTACAATAAACATGACCCACGCAAAATATGGTGGAAAAGGGGTGCCTCAAATGGAAGCATTCGAGTTAAAGCCGGGACTGTATTTTACAGGCGCGATCGACCATGACCTCCGGGTATTTGACATCATTATGTACACGGAGTACGGAACGACCTATAATTCCTATGTCCTGAAAACCCAGCACCACACGGTCCTCTTTGAGACCGCAAAGGCCAAGTGTCTGGAGAGCTGGCTCAAGAAGGTGGGGGAGATCACTCCCATTGAAGAGGTGGACTATCTGGTGGTCAGCCATACGGAGCCCGACCACAGCGGAAGCATCGAGCGGCTGCTGGAGCTCAATCCCCGCCTGAAGATCGTGGGGACAGGCTGTGCGCTGCAATTTCTCCGGGAGATCGTAAACCGTGATTTTTATTCCATTCCCATCAAAGACGGGCAGTCGCTGACGGTGGATGACAAGACGCTGGAATTTATCGTGGTGCCCAACCTCCACTGGCCGGATACCATGTATACCTATATCCCCCAGGATCGGGTCCTTGTCACCTGCGATTCCTTCGGCTCCCACTATGCCATGGACGGCGTGCTCCTCAGCTCGGTCACCGACCGGGAGGGCTACCGCCGGGCCGCCAAGTACTACTTTGACTGTATCATCGGACCCTATAAATCCTTTATGCGCAAGGCGCTCCAGCGGGTCAAGCCCCTTGCGGTGGACATGATCTGTCCGGGACACGGGCCGGTTCTGGATCAGGACATCGACTGGATGTTCCAGACCTATGAGGAGTGGTCTGCCGTCCGGAATCCCAACCCCAGACCGACGGTCATCATCCCCTATGTGAGCGCCTACGGCTATACCGGCATGCTGGCTCAGGCCATTGCGGAGGGCATCCAGGCAAGCGGCGCGGTGGATGTGCGCCTCTATGATATGGTAAAGGCAGATCCCGCTCAGGTGGGGGAGGAACTCCTCTATGCAGACGGAATTCTCTTTGGCACGCCCACCATTGTGGGGGAGGCCCTGCGGCCCATCTGGGATCTGACCAGCGGCATGTTCGCGGCCACCCATGGCGGAAAGCTGGCCAGTGCCTTTGGAAGCTACGGCTGGAGCGGCGAGGGCGTGCCCCACATCATGGAGCGCCTGAAGCAGCTGAAGCTAAAAACGGTGGAGGGCTTCCGGGTCCGCTTCAAGCCCAGCGAGCCGGAGCTGGAGCAGGCCAGGGAATTTGGCGTGCGCTTTGGTGAGACACTGCTGAAGCAGGCGGACGATGTGCCGCGGGCACCGGCGCGGAAGGTAAAGTGCGCCATCTGCGGCGCGGTCTTTGACGAGGGAACGGAGGTCTGCCCGGTCTGTAAGGTGGGCAAAGAGCATTTTGTGCCCCTGGCCGGAGAGGCCGCGGATCAGGAGAAGACGGAAAAGGTACGCTGCAAGATCTGCGGGGCCGTTTTCGACGGAGACAAGGAGAAGTGTCCGGTCTGCGGCGTGGGGCCGGAGTACTATGTCCCGGTCCGGGAGACCAAGCAGAAGGAGGAGAAGAAGCGGGGCCGCAAGCTGGTGAAATGTCTGGTCTGCGGCGAGATCTTTGACGCCTCCCTGGACACCTGCCCGGTGTGCGGCGTGGGCCGGGAGAAGTTTGTGGAGGTAGAGCTGGACGAGGTCACCTTCCGCAACGACACCCAGAACACCTATGTGATCCTGGGCAACGGCTGCGCGGGCGTCAACGCCGCGGAGGCCATCCGGGAGCGGGACAAGACCGGACGCATCCTGCTCCTGTCCGACGAGGGACCGTCCTACCAGAGACCCATGCTGACCAAGGCCATGCTCTCCGGCCTGAGCGAGGAGCAGATCGCCCTCCATCCCGCCGGATGGTATGAGGCCCAGCAGATCGTGCCCATCCTGCACCGCAAGGTCCTCTCGGTGGACACGAAGGGCAAGGAGGTCACCCTGGACGGGGATTACCGCCTGCCCTACACGAAGCTGATTTTTGCCCTGGGCAGCGAGAGCTTTATTCCGCCCATCCCCGGCCATGAGCAGGCGGGCGTGGTGGCCATCCGGCGCATCTCCGACGTGGAGAAGATTCAGACCATGGGGAACCAGCTCCGCCGGGCCGTGGTGATCGGCGGCGGCGTGCTGGGCCTGGAGGCCGCCTGGGAGCTGCGCAAGGCAAAATGCGAGGTGACCGTCCTGGAGCTGGCCCCCCAGATCATGGCCCGCCAGCTGGATGACCAGGCCGCCGAGCTTCTGCTGAAGCAGTGCGGCGGGCAGGGCGTGCGCGTGGAGACCGGTGTCAAGATCGCGGCCATCGAAGGGGATGGAGCGGTCAGCGGCGTGCGTCTGGAGAACGGGGAAGTCATCCCCGCGGACCTGGTGGTCATCTCCTGCGGCGTGCGGGCCAACACCGCCATTGCGCAGGAGGCCGGGATCACGGTGGACCGGGCCATCGTGGTCAACGAGTCCATGGAGACCAATGTGCCCGGCGTCTATGCCTGCGGAGACTGCGCGCAGTTCCAGGGCGTCAACTACGCCCTGTGGCCGGAAGCCCAGGCCCAGGGCAAGGTGGCGGGCGCCTGTGCCACCGGAGATCTGGTGACCTATCAGCCCATCACGCCGGTGCTGGCCTTCCATGGCATGGGGACGGAGCTCTTTTCCCTGGGAGACCCGGGCAAGACACCGGGTATATCCTATAAGACCGTGGAGATCCGCCAGGACACCCAGGGACATCTGGAGCGCTATTACTTTGCCAACGGCGCGCTGTGCGGCGTGATCCTGCTGGGAGATCTGTCCCGCATGGGCGAGATGATACAGGCCATCGAGGAGAAGCGGACCTTTGCTGAGGTCTTTCCCAGCTGAGTGACCGGATAACCGAATCAACCGATGAAAAAGACGCAGGTGAGGAGAGCATCCATCACCTGCGTCTTTCTTACGCCTTTCTTATCTTATCAGTGCGCTTCCTGGGAGCCGCGCTCCACCAGTTGTTCCAATGCCCGCCGGCGGAGGATCTGAACGGTGCGGTACCCGGTTTTGATCCAGCCCAGGCGGACAAATTCCCCCAGGACCCGGCTGACCGTCACCCGGCTGACCCCCACCGACGCGCCGATCTCCTCATGGGTACAGAGGATCTCCCCGCGGTCGGAAGCGGCGGAGAGGGAGAGCAGATGCCGTGCGATCCGCTGGTCCGCCTGGAGAAAGGTGCTGTCCACATGGACGGAGAGGAGCCGGACCGTCCGTGCCAGATACTCCAGCATGGGGATGGCAAGGTCCGGATGTTTTTCAAAGACCTGCTGAAGGTGTGCCCGGTCCACGACGACCAGGGAGCAGGGGGTGACCGCCACCGCAGAGGAGACCCGGGGCTGACGGTCGAAGAACGAGGCCTCTCCGATCAGCTCGCCGCCATAGTGAAAGGTCAGGATCCGCTCCTCTCCCGATTCTGCGCTCAGGAAGCATTTTACGGTCCCGTCCATGATGTAGTAAAATTGGGACGCTTCGGTCCCCTGTAAATAAATGAGTTGCCCCGGAGCGTAGAGCTGAGGCTTTTTGCCCTCGGCAAGAGGCGCCCATACATCCATATGCGAAGTCCTCCGATGTACTGTATTGTTTTAATTGTATCACAGTTTACATTCTTTCCGCAAGAAACCTGTCATAATAAAAAGCACAAAACCATACACAGGAGGAATGGATCATGGGAATGACAATGACCCAAAAAATCTTGGCAAAGCATGCCGGCGTATCCGCAGTGGAGGCCGGACAGCTGATTGAGGGGAAGCTGGATCTGGTCCTGGGAAACGATATCACGACCCCTGTGGCGATTACGGAATTTGAAAAGGCCGGCCTGACGCAGGTCTTTGATCGGGATAAGATCGCGATTGTTCTGGATCACTCCACCCCCTGCAAGGACATCAAGTCCGCGCAGCTGTGCGCCCAGGCACGCTCCTTTGCACAGCGCTTCCAGATCACCCACTTCTATGACGTGGGCCAGATGGGCGTGGAGCACGCTCTTCTGCCGGAAAAGGGCCTGGTCGCCCCCGGTGAGGTGGTGATCGGCGCCGACTCCCACACCTGTACCTACGGCGCGCTGGGCGCGTTTTCCACTGGTGTGGGCTCTACCGATATGGCGGCCGGAATGGCCACGGGCCTTGCCTGGTTCAAGGTGCCCTCCGCCATCAAGGTGACCCTGCACGGCTCCTTCCGCCCCTATGTGTCGGGCAAGGACCTGATCCTGCACCTGATCGGCATGATCGGGGTGGACGGCGCCCTCTACCGCTCGCTGGAGTTTACCGGCGACGGAGTGGCCGCCCTCTCCATGGATGACCGCTTCACCATTTCCAACATGGCCATTGAGGCCGGCGCGAAGAACGGCATCTTCCCCGTGGACGACACCACCCGAGCCTATCTCCAGGGCCGGGTCAGCCGGGAGTGGGAGGCCTTTGAGGCCGACCCGGACGCGGTGTACGAGCGGGAGATCGAGATCGATCTCAACACCCTCCAGCCTACGGTGGCGCTGCCCCACCTGCCCTCCAACACCCGCAGCGTGGACGAAGTGGCCGGGACCCCCATCCAGCAGGTCGTCATCGGCTCCTGCACCAACGGCCGTCTGGAGGACATGCGCAAGGCGGCCGAGGTCCTGAAGGGACGCAAGGTCCACGACGGCGTGCGCTGCATCGTGTTCCCGGCCACCCAGCAGATCATGCTGGACGCCATGGCCGAGGGTCTGATCCAGATCTTCATTGAAGCGGGATGCGCCGTCTCCACGCCCACCTGCGGCCCCTGCCTGGGCGGACACATGGGCGTGCTCTCCGACGGCGAGCGGGCCATCTCCACCACCAACCGCAATTTCGTGGGCCGCATGGGACCGGTGAGCTCGGAGATCATCCTGGCCAGCCCGGCGGTGGCCGCGGCCTCCGCGGTGGCGGGCTGTGTGGCAAATCCCCAGACGCTGTAAGCGCCGATACTGGAACAGAAAGGAAGTCAACCATGAAGGTCTTTAAATATGGCGACAACGTGGATACCGACGTGATCATTCCGGCCCGCCATCTGAACAATCCCGATCCCAAAGCTCTGGCCTCCCACTGTATGGAGGATATCGACGCGGACTTTGCCAAGACCGTGCAGCCGGGCGACATCATCGTGGGCGGTGCCAACTTCGGCTGCGGTTCTTCCCGGGAGCATGCGCCCCTCTCCATCAAGGCGTGCGGCGTGAAGTGCGTCATCGCGGCCTCTTTTGCGCGGATCTTCTACCGCAACTCCATCAACATCGGGTTCCCCATCATGGAGTGCCCGGAGGCTGCGGCCGAGATCCAGGCCGGCGATCAGGTCAAGGTGGACTTTGCCACCGGAAAGATCGTGGACGAGACCACGGGGAAGGAGTACCAGGCCGCGCCCTTCCCGGCCTTTGTCAGCGAGATCATTGACAACGGCGGCCTGCTCCGCTCCCTGAAGGTGCGCGGAGTGGCCAAATAAGAGGGGAGGACACAACAATGGACTTTAAGATCGCACTGATCCGCGGAGACGGCATCGGCCCCGAAGTGGTGGGCGAGGCTGTCAAGGTTCTGGATGCCGTGGGCGAGCGGTTCGGACATACCTTTACCTATACGGACGTCCTCCTGGGCGGCTGCGCCACCGATGCGGTGGGGAAGAGCTACCCGGACGGAACGGCGGAGAAATGCAAGGCCTGCGACGCAGTCCTTCTGGGCGCGGTGGGCGGACCCAAGTGGGGCTCGGACCGCCCGGCGGAGGAGCGGCCGGAGACTGCCCTGCTGGCCATTCGCCGGGACCTGGGGCTGTATGCCAACCTGCGTCCCGCGGCCCTGCGTCCGGCCATGGCGGACGCCTGCCCCCTGAAGAAGGAGACGGCGGAGCAGGGGATCGACCTGCTCATGGTCCGTGAGCTGACCGGCGGCATCTACTTCGGACAGCGGGAGAAGTACCAGACCGAGGACCGGGGGATGGAGTGCGCCGACCGCATGGCCTACTCCGAGATGGAGATCGAGCGCATCGGCCGCCGTGCCTTTGAGCTGGCCCGCCTGCGCCGGAAGAAGGTCTCCAGCGTAGACAAGGCCAATGTGCTGGAGACCTCCCGCCTGTGGCGCTCTGTGATGCACCGCCTGGCGGAGGAGTACCCGGATGTGGCCTATGAGGACGTCCTGGTCGACAACTGCGCTATGCAGCTGGTCCGTGCGCCGGGGCAGTTCGACGTGGTGGTGACCGAGAATATGTTCGGCGACATCCTCTCCGACGAGGCCAGCATGGTGACCGGCTCCATCGGGCTGCTGCCGTCGGCCTCCATCGGCGACAGCGCCCCCGGCCTCTATGAGCCCATCCACGGCTCTGCCCCGGACATCGCGGGCCAGGACAAGGCCAATCCCATCGCCACCATCCTGTCCGTGGCCATGATGATGCGCTACTCCTTCCACCTGGAGGCGGAGGCCAGCGCCATTGAGGCCGCTGTGGACGGCGTGCTGGCCGACGGCTGGCGGACCGCCGACATCGCAGAGGCCGGTGTCACCCCCATCGGTACCAAGCAGATGGGCGATCTGATCTGCCAGAAGCTGCGGGCATAAAAGGCACGGGCGAAAAATCCGTCTGCAAAAAAGGCCCATGCTTGTCAGAAAAACAAAAGTCTGTTACAATCGACATGGAATACGAAAGGGAAGTGACAGGCTTGGTTTTAACGATCGACGTGGGCAATTCCAATACCACAATTGGGCTGTTCCGGCAGGATGGGACGCTGGTATTTCGTTCCGTCCTGCCGACCTATAAAAGCGCGACTCAGGACCAGTGGGCCATCCAGCTTCTGGACGTCTTTCGGCTCCACGGGGCGAGTGTGGCGGACACCAGCGGGATCATGATCTCCAGCGTGGTGCCGCCCGTCACGGCGGCCATCTGCGGCGCGGCGGAGTTCGTGGCAGGGAAAAAGCCTATGGTCATGGGACCGGGGGTCAAGACGGGACTGAATATCAAGTCCGACCTCCATGCACAGCTGGGAAGCGACATTGTCGCCTTCTCGGTGGCCGCCATCGCGCGCTATCCCTCACCCCTGATCGTCATTGATATGGGAACGGCCATCACCATGTCTCTTTTGCAGGGGAACAGCTATGAGGGCTGCATCATCATGCCCGGCGTTCGGGTGGCGGTGGAGGCCCTGTCTCAGGCGGCGGCCGAGCTGCCCCACATCTCCATCGAGGCGCCCGAGAGTCTGCTGGGGCACAATACCGTCAACGCCATGCGCTCCGGCGTGGTCTACGGAAATGCCAGCATGATCGACGGCATGATCGATCGGATCGAGGCGGACAGCGGTATGTCCATTGCCTCCATCATCGCGACGGGAACCGCTGTGCCGGATATTTTGAAGCATTGCAGGCATTCCATCGTCTATAATGCAGATTTGCTTCTGGATGGACTCTTTCTCATCTACCAGAAAAATCAGGCGCTCCGGCACCGGCGTATGTGAAGGAATTCCGTATCGGCCGGGCAGAAATGACAGAAAACATGCAGAAACGGGGAAGGGCTTCCGGTTCTTTTGGAAAAAGGAACAAGAGGCCCTTCTTTTCTGCCCTGTAATCTGCAGGAAGCGATCGGTAAAATCAAATTTTGAAAGTTTTGAAAATCGTACTTGCATTTTTGAGGGAAGGAACATATAATAACATACAGAACGGAATTTTGGAGTTGGAGGAGATCCACATTGAAAGAGCTATCCCGAATTGCAGAGTCTGTCCAGGCTTCCACCACCATGGCCATCGATTCCCTGTTTAAGCAGATGAAGGCGGACGGCATTGATGTTATTGGCTTTGGTGCGGGCGAGCCGGATTTTAATACGCCGGACGAGATCAAGGCGGCGGGCATTCAGGCCATTGAGCAGAATGTGACCCGCTATACGCCTGCGGCCGGTACCGTAGAGCTGCGCCAGGCGGTCTGTGACCGCATCGCGGCTGACTGCGGCGTGCAGTATAAGCCCAACCAGGTGGTGGCGACCAGCGGCGCCAAGCATGCGGTCTATCTGGCGCTGCGCGCACTGGTCAACCCCGGCGATGAGGTCATCCTGCCCGCGCCTTACTGGGTCAGCTACATCGAGCTCATTCGGATGGTGGGCGGCGTGCCCGTGGTGGTGACGGCCACCGAGGCGGAGCACTTCAAACTGAGCAAGGAAAAGCTGGCCGCTGCCATCACGCCCAAGACCAAGGCCCTGATCCTGAATAACCCCTCCAATCCCACCGGTATGGCGTACAGCAGGGAGGAGCTGGAGGACATTGCCCAGGTCTGCGTTGCCAATGACGTGTATGTGATCAGCGATGAGATCTACTATGGCCTGCTCTATGACGGACGGAAGTTCACCAGCTTCGCCAGCCTGAGCCCCGAGGCCAAGGAGCTGACCATCCTCATCAACGGTGTGTCCAAGTCCTACGCCATGACTGGCTGGAGAATCGGCTATGCCTGTGCCAATGACCGGATCGCCAAGGTGATGGCAAACTACGTCAGCCACTCCACGGGCTCTCCCGTGGCCATCTCCCAGAAGGCGGCGGCGGTGGCGCTGTCCGGCCCCCAGGAGAAGATCGAGGAAATGCGCAAGGCCTTTGAGGAGCGGCGCAACTATCTGGTGGAGCGGATGAACCGCATTCCCGGGGTCAGCTGCCTGTGCCCGGAGGGCGCCTTCTATGTGATGATGAACCTGGAGCAGCTGATCGGTAAGACCATCCAGGGCGTGGAGATCACCGATGACGACGTATTCGCCGACGCCTTCCTGAAAAAGGGCCTGGTGGCGGTGGTGCCCGGCGCCGGATTTGGCGCCAAGAACTTCGTGCGATGGTCCTATGCCACCTCCATGGACAACATCCGGGAGGGCCTGGATCGTCTGGAGCGGTTCCTGGCAGAATAACTCAATTTACGTAATTCTACCTTATAATATAATAAGGAGAGCGCCCGGAACACAGAGAGATCTGTGCGCCGGGTGCTCTTTTTTGGGCAAAGAGGACAGCGCGTTCCGGGGAACAATTGCCTGCATGGAACATATGTGTTATAATCTACTTCACATAGTGGCCCTTCTGGTTGCATAAGATGGGACGGCAGGGGAGGGAGACTATGGATTGGATGAACTACATACGGAAAAAGCGGTGGACCGGGATCGCGCTGCTCTTGCTTTTGGCGGTGGCATTGCTTCCGAATCACTCGGAACGGGTTCCGGCTTTTGCGCCGGCCTCCGGGGACCCATCGGAGCTTCTGATCATCGACGCGGGACACGGTGGGGAGGATGGGGGAGCGGTCTCCCTCACCGGCACGCCGGAGAGTGGGATCAATCTGGCCATCGCATGCAATATGGAGGATATTCTGGCCTTCTGCGGGCAGCCGCCGCTGCTGCTGCGCCGTGATGACCGCTCGCTCCATGACAGCTCGGCCCAGAGCCTGCGGGAGAAAAAACGCTCTGATCTCCACAACCGTGTGGCGCAGATCGAGCAGTTTCCGGAGGCCACGCTCATGAGCATCCACCAGAATTCCTTTCCCAACGGGGCCTACCATGGCGCGCAGGTGTTCTATGCCAACGAGAACCTGAGTCTGCCCTTTGCGGAGCGGACGCAGACGCTGCTGCGGGAGACTCTGGATCCGTCCAATCAGCGGGCCGCCAAGCCCATTTCCAAAGATGTCTATCTCATGAATCATATTTCCTGCCGGGCCATTTTGGTGGAATGCGGCTTTCTGACCAATCCGGAGGAGGAGGCAAAGCTCCGCAGCAGCGTGTACCAGTGTCAGCTGGCCGTGGTGCTGTCGGGAGCCTGGCTCCAGGAACTGACGCAAATGTGAGGAGCTTATACAGATGAAAGCAAAGGTCCAATTTTATTGTACAGAGTGCGGAAACGAGCTGCCCAAATGGGCGGGGCAGTGCCCGGCCTGCCACGCATGGAACACCATCACCGAGCGGCCTGCCGAGAGCAAGCGAAAGGCCGCCGGCAGCAGCATGAGCGTATCCATGCGGGAGAGCGGACGCACGTCGCTCCGCCTGCCCAAGCAGATGAAGGAGATCGAGGCCACCCACGAGCTGCGCTTTGAGACGGGGATGAGCGAACTGGACCGGGTGCTGGGCGGGGGAGCGGTCAAGGGCTCCCTGGTCCTGGTGGGTGGCGCGCCGGGCATCGGCAAATCCACCCTCATGCTCCAGATCTGTGACCATCTCTGCCGCTTTTCCAAGGTGCTCTATGTCTCCGGGGAGGAGTCGGAGCGCCAGATCAAGCTGCGGGCGGAGCGCCTTCAGATCCACAGCGACGGACTTTATCTGCTCTCCGAGACCAATCTGGAGGAGGTGGTGGAGGCGGTAAACTCCTTGAATCCGGATATTCTGATCATCGACTCCATCCAGACCCTCTACAATGGAGATCTCTCCACCGCACCGGGAAGCGTCGGGCAGGTGAAGGAGTGCACCATGACCCTGATGCAGCTGGCAAAGGGGAGTGGTGTGACTATTTTCGTCATTGGACACGTGAACAAAGAGGGCTCCATCGCAGGTCCGAAAGTGCTGGAGCACATGGTGGACTGCGTGCTGTATTTCGAAGGAGAGCAGCAGATGGCCTACCGCATCCTGCGGGCCGCGAAAAACCGGTTTGGCGCCACCAATGAGATCGGGGTCTTTGAGATGGCCGACCACGGATTGTCAGAAGTTCCCAATCCGTCCGAGATGCTGCTGGACGGGCGCCCGCAGGACACGCCGGGCACCTGTGTGACCTGTGTGATGGAGGGCGTACGTCCGGTGCTGGCCGAGGTGCAGGCCTTGCTGGCGCCCACCAGCTTCAATGTGCCGCGCCGCACCTCCAACGGCTTTGATTTCAACCGGGCTGTGCTGCTGCTGGCCGTGCTGGAAAAGCGGGGCGGGCTGATGGTCAGCACCTGCGACGCCTATATCAACGTGATCGGCGGCCTGAGTCTGGAGGAGCCCGCCGCAGATCTGGCCATGATCATGGCGCTGGCGTCGAGTTTTCGGGATAAGCCCATTCCAAACGATCTGGCGGCCATTGGAGAGGTCGGACTGACGGGCGAATTGCGTTCGGTCAGCGCACTGGGCCAGCGATTGAGCGAAGTGCGCCGGATGGGCTTTACCAAGTGCCTGATCCCGGCGCGCAGCAGCGGCACGCTGTCGGTCCCGGATGGCTTGCAGCTGATCCGCGTCAAAAACATCCGGGAGGCGCTGGCTGCCATCCTGTAAGAGAAAAACAGACGTACAACACGAACTTTGCACATAGATAGATGTACAACGCGAAACCAACGATATGACACCCGAGAAAGGAGGACAGAATGGCGTTCGGGGAAGTGCCGATGGGCCCCTATTTACAACTCAACAAAATAAAAATTTTGTTGAGTTGAGTGGAGGGTTTTCCGGCTCTTCTCCGGTTTTGGCCCGATTTGGGCCCTGAAACCCCATTCGACGCACCTTGGACTACCGTACCGAAGCTCCGAAATTAATCCGTGATTTTTTGACGTATCATCGCACCATTCAGGGTCACTCTTTAAAAACGATCGACGAATATTATCTGGACCTGCGCACCTTTTTCCGCTTCATGAAGCTGCAAAAAAAATATGTGCCGGCCCAGACTCCCATGGATGAGATTTCGGTTTCCGATGTGGATCTCGCATTGGCGCGCAGCGTCACGCTGGCCGACGTCTATGCGTTTATGGATTACCTGGACCGGGATCGCAGCCTGAGCGCACCCACCCGTGCCCGGAAAGTCGCCACCATCCGCTCCTTTTATAAGTATCTGACCAGCAAGGCAAAATTGATCGAAGAAAATCCCATGAATGATCTGGATGCCCCGCGGCTGAAAAAAACGCTGCCCCGGTATCTGGACCTCCAGCAGTGCATCCAATTGCTGGAACACGTGGACGAGCCCAATCAGGCCCGGGATTACTGCATCCTGACCCTCTTTTTGAACTGCGGCATGCGGATTTCCGAGTTAGTCGCCCTGAACCTGACCGATGTGCGGGACAACCAGATCCGCGTGCTTGGCAAGGGCAACAAAGAACGGGTGCTCTTTCTGAACGACGCCTGCCGGCAGGCGCTGGATGACTGGCTGGAGGAACGCAGCCACTGTGCCTCGGCCGATCCGGACGCCCTGTTCATCACCCGAAAGCATACCCGCATGACCAAGGACGCGGTCCACTATATGGTCAAGCAGCGCCTGAAAAAGGCCGGCCTGGACAGTACGCTCTACTCCAGCCACAAGCTGCGGCACACCGCGGCCACTCTGATGCTGCAAAACGGCGTGGATGTGCGTACCTTGCAGGAAGTCCTGGGGCACGACAACCTGAACACCACCCAGATCTATACTCACGTGGACAATGAAAATCTGAGGACCGCCGCAAAGGCCAATCCTCTGGGCCAGATCCGGAGAAAAAAAGCGGAATCCTCTTCGGAAGAAGAATGAGTTTTTTGGGGCCTCCCCCCCTGCCCTCCTCCCTATTTTGGCCTGATTTTGGGATTAAATGAGGGATCTTACCCCTAATATGTGAATAAAGCGCACTTTTTCGTAAGAATAGGAGCGGAGCGGGCGGTAATCGGAATCCATGGAATGGGTGGCCACCAGAATATTCTGCGGGTTCGGACGCCTTCCCACGGCCACCACAATGGAAGTGTGACTGAAGCGGCCATATCCGAGATCCAATTGGACAAAATCGCCCGGCTTGATTTCCGCCATGGGGGCCTCTCTGCCGAAGGGGCCCTCATTCTCCTCTTCCCGCACCAAAAAATTCCGAAAATACTCCACGCCGCTCCATGCAGGCGCTTTATCGTTGGCATTGCGGTAATACCACCCAAACGTGGGCGTAAAATTCATGACGCCCGACCCGGCATAGAGGCATTGCGAGGCAAAATTGGTGCAGTCCCCTCCGATGTCCTGGTAGTCGTAGTAACGCGGGTTCCGGCGATAGGCCCACTGGTGCGCATAGGTCACGGCACGGACGCGATCGTATGGAAATGTCAGCATACAGCACTCCCCTTTCCAAAGCATTGTATGCCCGATTCCTCCGGATTGCGCCTGCGGAGAGCAAAAAATGCGATGTGTTCGAAAGGAACACATCGCATTTTTCAAGACTTGACTTGGATCGATTACGCCTTTCCGTCGCAGCCCAGGACGTTGATCAGCTTATGCTTGACCAGCTCCTTGATGTTGGCGCGGGCGGGCTTGAGGTACTCGCGGGGGTCGAACTTCTCGGGATGCTCGTTGAAGAACTGACGGATGGTACCGGTCATGGCCAGGCGCAGATCGGAGTCGATGTTGATCTTACAAACGGCGCCGCGGGCGGCCTGACGGAGCTGCTCCTCGGGGATGCCGACAGCGTCTGGCATCTTGCCGCCGTTCTCGTTGATCATCCGCACGAACTCCTGGGGCACGGAGGAAGAACCGTGGAGCACGATGGGGAAGCCGGGCAGACGCTTGACGATCTCGTCCAGGATGTCGAAGCGCAGCGGAGGGGGAACCAGCTCGCCCTTCTCATTGCGGGTGCACTGAGCGGCGGTGAACTTGTAAGCGCCGTGGCTGGTGCCGATGGCGATGGCCAGAGAGTCACAGCCGGTCTTGGAGACGAATTCCTCGACCTCCTCGGGACGGGTGTAGTGGGAGTCCTCGGCGGAGACGTTGACCTCATCCTCTACGCCGGCCAGAGCGCCCAGCTCAGCCTCGACGACGACGCCGTGGTCATGGGCATACTCGACGACCTTGCGGGTGATCTCAATGTTTTCAGCAAAAGGCTTGGAGCTGGCGTCGATCATGACGGAGGTAAAGCCGCCGTCGATGCAGGACTTACACAGCTCGAAGGAATCGCCGTGGTCCAGATGCAGGCAGATGGGCAGACCGGTCTCCTCAATAGCGGCCTCCACCAGCTTGATCAGGTAGGTGTGGTTGGCATAGGCGCGGGCGCCCTTGGAAACCTGAAGGATCAGGGGAGCATTGACTTCCTTGGCCGCCTCAGTAATGCCCTGAACGATCTCCATGTTGTTGACATTGAATGCACCAATGGCATATCCGCCGTCATAGGCCTTTTTGAACATTTCAGTAGTGGTAACGAGAGGCATAAGGCTCATCTCCTTTTTTAAATTACAAGTAGATTTTATCATTAGACATTGATAATTACAAGAGGGCATGATATAATAATGCGAAATTTAGATTTGAGTACATAAATATCTAAATTTCTCAGTTAAGAAAGGAAAAAACTGCACAAAAACAACGCAAAAAACACTTAACGGGAGGATTAAGCTATGAACGAACTCAAGGGCGCGTGCATTATTGGTCAATCTGGTGGTCCTACTGCGGTGATTAACGCCAGTGCGCTTGGCGTAATTCGCACTGCACTGGACAATGGGAACATCACTCGGGTGCTGGGAGCTGCCCACGGCATCAAGGGTGTGCTGGAGGACCGCCTCTATGACATGGGTCAGGAGGATGCCGCCGAGCTGGATTTGTTGAAATATACCCCCTCTTCTGAGCTGGGCTCCTGCCGCTACAAGCTGGCCGACCCCGACAAGGACGATACTGATTATAAGCGTATCCTGGAGATCTTCAAAAAATACGACGTTCGCTACTTTTTCTATAACGGCGGCAACGACTCCATGGACACCTGCAACAAGATCTCCAAGTACATGCAGAAGTCCGGCTATGAGTGCCGCATCATCGGCGTGCCCAAGACCATCGACAACGACCTGAACGGCACCGACCACTGCCCCGGCTTTGCCTCCGCGGCCAAGTTCATCGCCACCTCCTGCATGGAAGTGCACCGCGATGCCCACGTCTATGACACCGGCATGATCACCATCGTGGAGATCATGGGTCGCCACGCTGGCTGGCTGGCCGGCTCCGCCGCCCTGGCCACCTGGGCCGGCTACGGCCCCGACCTCATCTACCTGCCCGAGGTCGACTTTGACATGGACCGCTTCATCGCCGACGTGCAGGCCATCTACAACAAGACCGGCAAGTGCATGATCGCCGTGTCCGAGGGCATCCACTATGCCGACGGCTCCTTCGTGTCCGAGGCCAAGACCTCTGCCACCGACGGCTTCGGCCATGCCCAGCTGGGCGGCCTGGCTGCCATGCTGGCCGAGGTGGTCAAGTCCAAGACCGGCGCCAAGGTGCGCGGCATCGAGCTCTCCCTGCTCCAGCGCTGCGGCTCTCATGTGGCTTCCAAGACCGACATCGAGGAGGCCTTTGCCGCCGGTAAGGCCGCTGTGGAGGCCGCTGTCTCCGGCGTCACCGACAAGATGGTGGCCTTCAAGTGCAGCCGTGAGGGCGGCTATCACTGCGAGACCGTGCTGGAGCCCCTGGACATCGTGGCCAACTTCGAGAAGAAGGTGCCCCGCGAGTGGATCAATGCCGCCGGCAACGGGATCGAGCAGCCCTTCATCGACTATGTCCTGCCCCTGATCCAGGGCGAGGCCAACGGCCCCAAGGAGAACTCTCTCCCCCGCTTCGCCAAGCTGAAGAAGGTCCTCACCACCTCCATGTAATCGGCGTAATCGGCGCTTTCGCCATCAAAAATGAAAACACAGGGACGGGGGAGAACCCGTCCCTGTGTTTTTTTGCCCATTCCGAAGAAAAAATAGAAGCGCCCGACCGGTAATCCGATCGGGCGCTTTCTGGTTGCTTATTGATCCTTGAGGCGGACCTGCTCCATGCCGGTCAGTGCCCGCATCACGCTGTAAGTCTGCTGATCCAGGCTCTTTTTCATGGAAAGCGCATCCGCAATGTCAAAATCCACATACTGATCGTCCTGGAGGCAGATGACCCGGTTGCTCTCCCCTGCTGCCAGGAGCTTGACCGCCTCGTAACCCATGTAGGTGGCAGTCACCCGGTCCCGGGAGGACGGACGTCCGCCCCGCTGCACGTGGCCCAGAATGGTGACGCGGGTATCCAGCGCAGTGGCCTCCCGGATCTTCTCCGCGACGCCGTAGGCGCCGCCCTCCACGCCTTCCGCCACAATGACCATAAAATGCGTGCGTCCGCTCAGACGGGCCCGGCGGATGGGCTCCATCAGATCGTGCTCGTAGTCAATGTCCTGCTCGGGGACCACAACGGCCGTCGCGCCGCAGGCGACGCCCACATAGAGGGCCAGATGTCCGGCGTGCCGTCCCATGACCTCCACCACCGAGCAGCGCTCGTGGGACTGCATGGTGTCCCGCAGCTTGTCAATGGAGTCCAGCGCGGTATTGCAGGCGGTATCAAACCCGATGGTGTAGGAGGAGCAGGCGATGTCGTTATCGATGGTTCCGGGGATACCGACAACCGAGACCCCCAGCTTGGACAGCTCCAGAAGGCCGCGGAAGGTTCCGTCTCCGCCGATTCCCACCAGGCCGTCGATCCCCAGGAGCTTACAGGTGCCCACGGCTTTCTCTCTCCCCTCCGGGACCATAAACTCCTTGCTCCGTGCGGAGTAGAGCATGGTGCCGCCCTGACGGGAGATCCCGCTGACGCTTTCGAAATCCAAGGGGAGCACATCGCAGTTGATGAGACCATGATATCCGCGCCGGATACCGATACATTCGATCCCCATATGCAGCGCCGTACGGGCCACCGAACGGATCGCCGCGTTCATTCCGGGTGCATCACCGCCGCTGGTAAATACGCCGATCCGGCGTACTTGCTTTCTTTCCATGGAAAGAGCCTCCTTCTTACCGAGCATTTGCATCGTGATATTGCTATTATAGCACACTTATTGCCTTTCTACAATGTAATTTCAAGAAAAACAAGTCTCAAAAGACTTCATAAGAAAATTAATGTAAATATAAAACAGAAAACAGAAAAGAAAGAATGCAGTCCGCAAAATAATACGGACTGCATTCGTCTGCTATGTTATACCTTAAGCTCGGTTTCCTTCTGGCTCAAAGCGGCGGCGTGGGCCTCCAGAACGGGATTGACATACTCGTTCAGGAAGTCGGTCACCTGCTCGGGGCACCGGCCGATGTAGCGGCTGGGCTCCAGATGGGCGGTCAGCTCCTCCCGGCTCATGCCGAACATGGGGTCGGCCGCGATGAGATCGATCAGGTTGTTGCTCAGGCCCAGATCCTTGACGTTTCGGCCGGCCTCCAGGGAGTGGACGCGGATGCGCTCATGGAGCTCCTGGCGGTTTCCGCCCCGCTTGACGGCGTCCATCATGATGTTTTCGCTGGCCATGAAGGGCAGCTCCTCCAGCACGTGCTTCTCAATGACCTTCTCATGCACGACCAGGTTGGAGGCCACATTGCTGTAAATGTTCAGGATAGCGTCCACAGCCAGGAAGGCCTCGGGCACGGAGATGCGCTTGTTGGCGGAGTCGTCCAGGGTGCGCTCAAACCACTGGGTGGCGGCGGTGACCGCGGGATTGGCGGCGTCGGCGATCACATAGCGGGCCAGAGAGCAGATGCGCTCGCACCGCATGGGATTGCGCTTGTAGGGCATGGCGGAAGAGCCGATCTGATTCTTCTCAAAGGGCTCCTCCACCTCCTTGAGGTGGCAGAGCAGGCGGAGATCGGTGGCGAACTTGCTGGCGGACTGGGCGATGCCGGACAGGGTGGCCAGGACGGCCGCGTCCACCTTGCGGGAGTAGGTCTGGCCGGAGACCGGGGTGACGGCGTCAAAGCCCATCTCCCGGGCGATCTGGCGGTCCAGCTCCTTGCACTTCTCATGGTCGCCCTCAAAGAGCTCCAGGAAGCTGGCCTGGGTGCCGGTGGTGCCCTTGCAGCCCAGCAGGCGCAGGCTGGAGATCCGGTACTCGACCTCTTCCAGATCCATCAGAAGCTCGTTCATCCAGAGGGTGGCGCGCTTGCCCACGGTGACCAGCTGCGCGGGCTGGAAATGGGTAAAGCCCAGGGTGGGCAGCGCCTTGTACTCGTCCGCGAACTTGGCCAGATGGGCCAGAACCTGGACCAGCTTGTCCCGTACCAGCTCCAGACCCTCCCGCATCAGGATCACGTCGGTGTTGTCACCCACATAGCAGCTGGTGGCGCCCAGGTGGATGATGGGCATGGCCTTGGGGCAGATGGCGCCGAAGGCGTGGATGTGAGCCATCACATCGTGGCGGAGCTGACGCTCCTTCTCGGCGGCCAGATCGTAGTCGATCTCGTGGAGGTGGGCCTCCATCTCATCGATCTGGTCCTGGGTGACCGGAAGGCCCAGCTCCATCTCAGCCCGGGCCAGGGCGATCCAGAGCCGCCGCCAAGTGGTGAACTTTTTGTCGGGAGAAAAAATATATTGCATCTCATCGCTGGCGTAGCGCGAAGAGAGCGGACTCTCATATACCTGCTTACTCATTTCAGAAACCCCTTTGTGCGTCAGTTTCGGAGCGGGCGGGCGCATTCCGCCCCACTCCAACGACCTTATCTTAAAAAGTATAGCATAAAATGAAAATCCTCACAAGTCATTCCTTTTCTCCCGGCGCGACGGTCACAGCGGGGCGCCCGACGCAGCGAAGGGCTCCAGCGTGCGGGGCAGGATCCCGTTGAGATAGGCGATCAGAATGCCGTAGTTGGTGATGGGGACTCCCTGGTCGGCCGCCGTGCGCTGGCGGAACTTCATCTCCTTCTCCCCCAGCGTGCAGCCGCCGCAGTGGATGACCAGCTTGTACTCGCTCAGATCCTCCGGGAAATCCCGGCCGGAACAGAAGGTGAAGGCGGGCTCCACCCCGGTAAACTTGTGGACCCAGCGGGGCAGCTTGACCGTACCGATGTCCTCACACTGCCGGTGATGGGTGCAGCCCTCCGCGATCAGGACCTTGTCCCCGTCCCGCAGCTGGGACACGGCCTGGGCACCCTGGGTGGTGAGGGCCAGGTCCCCCTTATAGCGGGCCATCAGGATGGAGAAGGAGGTCAGCCACACCGAGGGCGGGACCATCTTGGACACCGAGGCAAAGACCTGGCTGTCCGTGATGACCAGCTTGGGGAGCTGACCCAGCTTGTCCAGCAGGAGGGGCAATTCGGTATCCCGGCACACCATGACGCAGGCCCCCGCCTCCAGGCAGTCCCGGATGGTCTGCTGCTGGGGCAGGATGAGCCGCCCCTTGGGGGCCGACCCATCCAGGGGAACCACCAGGACAACGGTGTCCCCCGTCTCCAGAAGATCGGCCACCAGGTGACGCTCCGGCTGCTCCTGCACTGCCGCCTTCGCGGCGGCCTCCCGGAGCTCGTGGATGTGCAGGCCGGTCTGCGCGCTGGTCCAGATCGCATGCTCTTCCGGGGGCGGGACGGCGGGGAGCAGATCGGCCTTGTTCCAGACTAGGAGGAAGGGGATCTGCCGCTCCCGGATCAGGGCGAGCCATTCCTGCTCCTGGGGGCCCAGGGGCTGGGTGGCGTCAGCCACCAGGATGGCGAGATCGGCCTTGTTGAGGACCTGTTTGGTCCGGCGGACACGCAGGGCGCCCAGCTCCCCCTCGTCGTCAAAGCCGGGGGTGTCGATGATCTGGACCGGACCCAGCGGCAAGAGCTCCATGGCCTTGTACACGGGATCGGTGGTGGTGCCCTTGGTATCCGACACGATGGACAGGTCCTGTCCGGTGAAGGCGTTGACCAGACTGGATTTTCCCACGTTCCGCCGGCCCAGAAAGGCGATGCGCAGGCGCTCGCCGGAAGGGGTGTCGTTCAAGCTCATATGTGTCCTCTCCCCGTCTTAGAACCGGAAGTCCCGCTGTCCCTGGGCGATCTGGGCCAGGTGCTCGGTGACGATCTCTTTTACCTTGGGATTCGTGATGTACTCCAGCTGCTTTGCGATGACCTGCTCGCCCGCTGCGCGGGTGGCGGGGGCGGCGTAGTCCTCCAGATACTCCTTGAGGGTCATCAGGGCGTTGGGGAGACAGCAGTTCTGGATCTGTCCCGCCTTGCACAGGGACATGAAGCGGTCTCCGGTCCGGCCCTCCCGGTAGCAGGCGGTGCAGAAGGACGGGACATAGCCCAGCTCCATGAGCCAGCGCACGATCTCATCCAGAGAGCGGTGGTCCGACACGTCGAACTGAGCGGAACTCTCCTCTTCGGGCTCCGCCTCCGCATAGCCGCCCACGCTGGTGCGGGAACCGCCGGAGATCTGGGAGACGCCCAGGCCCAGGACACGCTCCCGGACGGCCTGACTCTCCCGGGTGGAGATGATCATGCCGGTGTAGGGCACCGCCACCCGGATGCAGGCCACGATCTTGGCGAAAATATCGTCCGAGATGCCGTTATCGAAATCACCGGGGTCGATGTCATCGGCCGGGCAGACCCGGGGCACGCTGATGGTGTGGGGACCCACCCCGAAGACGGCCTCCAGATGCTCCGCGTGCATCAGAAGTCCGGCAAATTCATAGCGGTAGAGCTCCAGACCGAAGAGCACGCCCAGGCCCACATCGTCGATGCCGCCCTCCATGGCCCGGTCGTGGGCCTCGGTATGATAGGCATAGTTGCTCTTGGGCCCGGTGGGATGCAGCTTTTCATAGCTCTCCTTGTGATAGGTCTCCTGGAAGAGAATGTAGGTGCCGATGCCCGCCTCTTTCAGCTTCCGGTAATCCTCCACCGAGGTGGCGGCAATGTTGACGTTGACCCGGCGGATGGCGCCGTTCTTGTGCTGGATGGAGTAGATGGTGTGGATGGACTCCAGAATATACTCCAGCGGATTGTGGACCGGGTCCTCCCCTGCCTCCAGAGCCAGACGCTTGTGGCCCATCTCCTGGAGGGCGATGACCTCCGCCCGGATCTCCTCCTGGGTCAGCTTTTTGCGGGGGATGTGCTTGTTCTTGGCGTGATAGGGGCAGTAGAGGCAGCCGTTGACGCAGTAGTTGGACAGGTACAGGGGCGCGAACATGACAATCCGGTCGCCGTAGAAATCCTTCTTGATCTGCCGGGCCAGGGCAAAAATCTCCTGATTTTTGTCCTCCAGCTCACAGGCCAGCAGGACGGAGGCCTCCCGGTGGGTCAGGCCCTTGCGCAGCCGGGCCTTTTCCAGGATGGCGTCGATCACGGCCGCGTCTCTCTTATGGGCGTCGGCATAGGCGAGGCTATCCAAAATCTCCTGATGGTCGATGAATTCTTCTGCTTTTCTGGACTTGGGATTATACATGGATGATCTCTTCCTCTCTTCTGGGTCAGGAGACAGTCCCTTCCCCATTAGTTTTTATTTCTTGGGTGTTTCTAATTCCCCGGGAAATCTCCGCGGTGGACCGCCACCGTGCAGCCGATGGAGGCCAGGCGCCGTTTCAGGCCGGCCAGATGTTCTGCGGCCTCCTCCCCGGTGCAGAGCTTATGGTCGTAGAGCGTATATTTCTCCCGGGTGGCGGGGGGCGACAGGTTGGGCATGACCACGTTGGCCCCCGCCTTGATCCCCAGCTCCCGCCCCTGGGGGTGGATGGTACCCAGTGCGGTGGTGGCCGGAAGAAGGACCCGCGGCAGCAGCAGACGCACCAGCGCCAGCAGAATGAGGGTATCCTCCAGCGTTCCGGCCGTCTCTCCGCCAAAGGGGGTGTCCTTCTGGGGAATGAAGGGGCCGATCCCCACCATATGGGGCTGGAACTCCTGCAAGAAGCAGAAGTCGGCCGCAAGGGTGTCCGGGGTCTGCCCGGGAGAGCCCACCATAAATCCGGCACCCACCTGGTAGCCAATCTCCTTCAGGGTGCGCAGACAGTCCAGCCGATGGCCCAGGGCCATCTCCGGGGGGTGCAGCATGGCGTAATGGGCGGCGTCCGCCGTCTCATGGCGCAGCAGGTAGCGGTCCGCGCCGGCATCAAACCAGAGCTGGTAGATGGGTCGCTCATATTCCCCAAAGGAGAGGGTGACGGCGCAGTCCGGCCAGTTGGCCTTGATGGCCCCTACCCAATCCGCGATCTGGTCCGGGGAGAGGCCGGGGTCCTCTCCCCCCTGGAGCACGAAGGTGCGAAAGCCCCACTCATACCCCCGGGCGCAGCAGTCCAGGATGGTGTCCCGCTCCAGGCGGTAGCGGCTCACCGCGGGATTGCCCCGGCGAATGCCGCAGTAGAGGCAGTTATTCTTGCAGATGTTGGTGCATTCGATGAGACCGCGGACGTAGATGGCATCCCCATACCAGCGGCGCCGCTCCGCCTCAGCCCGGCCGAAGAGGAGCGCCTGGTCCAGGGACCGGCGCCGTGCCAGCAGCGCCCGCCACTCCTCCCGGCTCAGATGGTGCTCCTCGATCAGCTTTTCCAGCAGCTCATCCATTGGGCAGCTTGGAATAGATGGCCTTGCAGGTCACGCCGGGCAGCATGCCAACCTTCCCGGACAGCGCACTGATGGCGTCCGAGGGCGCATCCAGCACGATGGAGATGATGTTGCAGCCCCGCTGCCGGTAGGGCAGTCCCATCCGGCCGATGATATAGTCCTTGTATTGATGGAGCAGCTCGTTGAGCTTTTCCACGGAATCCGCATTCTCGACCACTACGCCGAGAAGGGCCACGCGCGATTCTTCCATAGATCAGTTCCTCCTTGTAACGCACGAAAAATGGACGCACCGAGAGAAGGTGCGCCCATACGGAAAACCAGTATTCTGCACAACCCTTCCCCGTCAGGGAGAATCTCCCTTTCGCGTCAGCGTTGCCTTGATTATACTGCTCATTTCAGTTTTTGTAAAGGCTTCTTTTTTTCGAAAATCTTTTTCATCCATGGCTGGATTTCCGGTTGAATTTATGCGCCAAAAGACGTACTATATAAGCGAAACGATTTGGAAAGCAAAAGGAGGAATGGAACGATGGTGATCGATCGGGTAAAGAATGCCGCCGTCTACTATGGCCTGGGGGAGCGCTTCCAGAAGGCGCTGGAATGGATGGTGCAGGCCGACCCTTCCAGCATGGTGCCGGGAGAGAAATGTACCATTGACGGGGAGAATATTTTTGCCACGCTCTTTGAGGTGGACACCCTGCCCCGGGAGGAGTCCCAGCTGGAGGGCCACAAGCGGTATGCGGACATCCAGTACCTCCTGGAGGGCAGCGAGTGCGTGGGCTACGCCCAGAACGGTACCGTACCGGTGACGGTCCCCTATGATCCCCAGAAGGACATCGGCTTCTGGAACGGGGACTGGGATACCCTGAAGCTGGAGGCCGGCATGTTCTATATCGTCTGGCCGGACGATCTCCATGCCCCCCGTGTGGCCTGCGGAGCGCCCGCTCCGGTCAAGCGCATGGTGGTAAAAGTGAAGCTGGACCCGTAAAAAATGCAGGACCCAAGTCGGAACAAAGACTTGGGTCCTGTTTTGCCGATGGATGGTCTCTATCGGTCCAGCACGGGGTTCATATAGTAGACATTCTTCTGGTTCATCTTGTCCTTGGCCAGCTGGATGGCCTCGCCAAAGCGCTGGAAATGTATGATCTCCCGCTCGCGCAGGAAGCGGATGACGTCGCTGACGTCGGGGTCGTCCGACTGCCGCAAGATGTTATCGTAGGTGACGCGGGCCTTCTGCTCGGCGGCCAGGTCCTCAGTCAGATCACAGATGATGTCGCCCTTGACTCCGATATAGGAGGCGGTCCAGGGCGCGCCGGAGGCCGCCGCCGGATATACGCTGGCCCCGTGGTCCGTGAAGTAGGGGGCGAAGTTCCCCATTCTGGGATCGTCCGGCGAGAGCTTCCGGGTGAGCTGATAGACGATGGTGCCCACCATCTCCAGGTGTCCCAGCTCCTCCACGCCGATGTCGGTGAGCAGTCCCTTGAGCTCGGGATAGGGCATGGAGTAGCGCTGGCTGAGATAGCGGATGGACGCGCCCAGCTCCCCGTCGGGTCCGCCGTACTGACTGATAATAAAGGAGGCCAGCTGCGGGTTGGGGTTTTCGATCTTGATGGGATATTGCAGCTTTTTCTCATAGACGAACATCAGCGCTTCCCTCCTTCCGCAAGGTTCCAGGGCCAGGGATCTTTCAGCCACTGGGTCCAGTTCTCGCTGGAGGCCGTGGCGGTCTGGCGAAGGGGTCCGTGGAGGGCCTCATACTGTCTGCGCCCCTCCTCCTCCATGGCGGCATACTGCTGATAGAGGGCAAAGGCCTCCTGGTCGCTCTGGTGGGTGTCCAGGTACTGCCCCAGCTCCACCAGGACGAATTCCAGGGCCTGGAGCTCAGCCAGGGGGCCGTTCACCACGTCGGCTGCCTCCGGCTTCAGGTGGAAGGGAAGATTCAGCCCCGGGAAGAGGGTTCCGTTGTTGAGGGCCTCCTGCCGGTTGTAGCGCTTGGAGTCGGTCTGCTGGAAGGCCACATAGGGGACCGCCAGCGGCGCACATTCGGGAAGCGGGCCGCAGCCGTCGGAGCAGCGGTCATTCTCCGCTCCGGGTGCCTGCTCCATGCGGCTGCCCGGGGCGCGGGAGTTGGTATCTGGATACAAGTGTGATTCCTCCTCAGATGGATTGGAGACAGGTGCGGGGGGACTTCTGCGTCTCCGGACCATCCTATGCGCCCCTCCCCCGGTCAGGAACGCCTTGCGGGGAGGGGCTCTCCGCTCCACAGCGGGTCCCTTTGCGAAAATGGACGGGTTCCCGCTCTCTTTTCGGTTCCGGACGGAGCAAAGGGACAAAAATAAAAATTCTGGCGGCCTCTGCTATGGTGATGCAGAGGCCGCCGGATTTCTTGTGATCAGGATTCCAACAGTCCGATCAGATCTTCTTCCGTCAGCACGGGGATGCCCAGCTCATTGGCCTTGCGCAGCTTGGAGCCGGCCGCCTCCCCCGCCACCACATAGGTGGTCTTTTTGGAGACCGAGCCGGAGACCTTTCCGCCCAGGGCCTCGATGCGCGCCTTGACCTCGTCCCGGGTGAAGTGCTCCAGCGTGCCGGTGAGGACAAAGGTCTTGCCCGCGAGCTGATCGCCGGCGGGGGCCTCCCGGCTCTCCAGATTGACGCCCGCCGCGCGGAGCGACTCGATCAGATGGCGGCTCTGGGGACTCTCGAACCAGGAGACGATGTTCCGGGCGGTGATCTCCCCGATGTCGGGGATGGCAGTCAGCTCCTCGATGGTGGCCGCCATCAGCGCGTCCAGGGTGCGGAAGTGGGCCGAGAGCACCTTGCCCGCCTTCTGCCCCACCTGCCGGATGCCGAAGGCGAAGAGGAGCCGGGAGAGGTCCCGCTCCTTGGAGGCCTCCAGGGCGGAAATCAGGTTTTCCGCGCTCTTCTGTCCCATCCGTTCCAGAGCGGCCACCTGCTCTACCTCCAGACGGTAGAGGTCGGCCGGGGACTTGACTAGCTCGGCCTTCACCAGCGCCTCCACCACCGCGGGGCCCAGACCCTCGATGTCCATGGCGTCCCGGCTTGCAAAGTGCACCAGATGCCGCAGCAGCTGGGCCGGGCACTCCGCGCCGGTACAGCGGATGTGGGCGCCGTCCTCATCCCGGACCACAGGGGCCCCGCAGACCGGACAGACCGAGGGCAGATGATAAGCCTGCGTCCCCTCCGGGCGCAGCTCGGGCAGGACCCGGACGATCTCGGGGATGATCTCCCCCGCCTTCTGGACCAGGACCGTGTCCCCGATGCGGATGTCCTTCTCGGAGATAAAGTCCTGATTGTGCAGCGTGGCGTTGGTGACCGTGGTCCCGGCCAGGCGCACCGGCTCGATGACCGCCTTGGGGGTGAGCACCCCCGTCCGACCAACCTGGACCACGATGTCCACGATCCGGGAGGGCTTCTGCTCCGGCGGGTACTTGTAGGCTGCCGCCCAGCGGGGGAACTTGGCGGTACTGCCCAGGAGGGTGCGGTCTGCGAGATCGTTGAGCTTGATGACCGCGCCGTCGATCTCAAAGGGGTAGTCCTCCCGCTCCTCCCCCATGCGGTCGATCTCCTGCCGGATCTCGTCGATGCCGGTACACAGGCGATAGGGGATGACCTTGAAGTGCTGCTCCCTCAGGTAGTCCAGGGTCTCGGTGTGGGTGGAGAAGGTCTTCCCCTCCGCCCGCTGGATGTTGAAGACCTGGATGTCCAGACGGCGCTCGGCCACGATCCGGGGATCGTGCTGCCGGAGAGAGCCGGCCGCGGCGTTGCGGGGATTGGCGAAGAGGGGCTTCCCCTGGATCTCCAGCGCGGCATTGAGCTGCTCAAAGACCTGCTTGGGCATATACACCTCCCCGCGCACGATGAGGCTGGGAAGCTTTTCGGGCAGCACCATGGGGATGGAGCGGATGGTGCGCAGGTTCTCGGTGACGTCCTCCCCCACCTGGCCGTCGCCCCGGGTGGCCCCCCGGACAAAGACGCCGTCCCGGTACTCCAGGGCCACCGAGAGGCCGTCCACCTTAGGCTCCACATCGTAGACCACCTGGTCCGCGCCCAGGCCCTCCTGCACCCGCACGGTGAAGTCGGCCACTTCCTCCCCGTCGAAGACGTCCTGGAGGCTCTCCAGCGGAACCGGATGGACCACGGGCGAAAAGCCGTCGGCCACGGTCCCGCCTACCCGCTGGGTGGGCGAGCTGGGGTCGGCGTACTCCGGGTGGGCCGCCTCCAGCTCCTCCAGACGGCGGAGCTTGTGGTCAAAGTCGTAGTCGCTCATACTGGGGCAGTCCAGTACATAGTATTCATAGTTGGCCTGTTCCAATTCCTGGCGCAGCTGCTGTATTTCCTGTTTTGCGTCCATAAGGGACCTCCCGTTGGAATGTTTCAGATGGTTGTTGTACTGGGTGTGCCCGTGTACCCCCCTCAATGGTTCTCCGTCCCGCCGGAGATGTGCACATAGGTCTGGGGGACCTGCCCCACCAGAATGGTCTCGGCCACACAGACCGGGACCTGGGCCTGGATGTCCAGGCTGTGCCCCGGCAGGACGAGGGTGGCGCTGGCCGTCACATCGAACCAGATCCGGTGGAGGGTCTGGTTGATCCCGGCCTCGGAGAACTCGTTGCGCAGCTCCGCCCCGGCCACCGAGACCGACAGGAGCTGCACCTGGATGGAGGGACCGTACCCGCCCAGCACGGAAACGCCGGTCAGATTGCCCAGGGGAAGGGACACCGTCATGGGCTCCATGGCGCGCAGACGGCGGCTGACCTCCTCCACCAGCTGGGCGCGGAGCTGATTGAGGGCAAAGGGGTCCGACGTGAGCGTCTGGACCGTGCCGTCCTCCCCCACCTGAAGGGAGACCAGGTTCTCGTAGGAGAGGGGGTACTCCTCCAGATGGTGGGCCACCGCGGCGTTCACCTCCTCCGAGAGAAGGGCCTGGACCTGGGCGGAGGCCAGGGCGAGCACCGATTGGGAGAGCAGCGCGTCCAGCGGAAGAATCAGCAGAAGGGCCAGCCCCACCCCGATCAGGGCGGGCAGGCCCTTCCCTCCCCTGCGGGGAACGGAGCGGCCGGGCCGGGCGGGCCGGCGCAGCCAGATATGTCGCATCCATCGCCGCATGGTATAGACTCACCTCACTTGAGGGAGTATATGCCGCCGCCGGCTTGGCCGATTACTCGCTCCGCAGCAGCTCCTCCACCGCCAGCATGACGCCCAGCTTGCCCGACTCGTAGGTCAGGCCGCCCTGGAGATAGGCGGTGTAGGGGGCGCGCATGGGCGCGTCGCAGGAGAGCTCAATGGAGGCGCCCTGGATGAAGGCGCCCGCCGCCATGATGACGGGGCAGTCATAGCCCGGCATGTCCCATGGCTCCGGAGTCACGTAGGAGTCCACCGGCGCGCCGAACTGGATGCCCTTGCAGAACTGCTTGAGGGGCTCGGGGGTGCCGAAGTGGATCATCTGGATGATGTCATGGCGCACCATGTCGGAGGTGGGCTCGGTGGCGTAGCCCAGAAGCTCCATCATTTTGGCGGCGAAGACCGCCGTCTTGACCGCCTGGGCCACCGTGTGGGGGGCCAGGAAGAGGCCCTGGTAGAGGGCGCGGTTTTGTCCCAGGGTGGAGCCGCACTCCCGGCCGATGCCGGGGACGGTGAGGCGCATGGAGGCCGCCTCGATCAGATCCTTCCGCCCGGCCAGGTATCCGCCCGTGGGGGCAAGACCCCCGCCGGGGTTCTTGATGAGGGAGCCGACCACCAGATCGGCGCCCACCTGGGTGGGCTCCTGCTCCTCCACGAACTCCCCGTAGCAGTTGTCCACCAGGATGGCCGCGTTGGGATTGTGCTCCCGCACCACGGCGCACAGGGCGCCGATCTCCTCCACCGAGAGGGAGGAGCGGGTGGAGTAGCCCTTGGAGCGCTGGATGAGCACCGCTTTGACCCGGGGGTCCTGCACGGCCCGGGCCAGGCCCTCGGGATCGGGGGCGTCGTTCACCAGCTCCACCTGCCGGTACTCGATCCCGTAGTCCTTCAAAGAGCCGGGGCCCTTGTCCACTACGCCGATCACGCCCAGAAGGGTGTCATAGGGGGCGCCCACGGCGGAGACCAAAATATCCCCCGGCTTGAGCGCCCCGAACAGGGCGCAGGAGATGGCGTGGGTGCCGTTCACAAACCCGATGCGCACCAGGGCGTCCTCGGTGCCGAAGATATCGGCATAGATCTCCTCCAGCTTGTCCCGGCCCAGGTCGTCGTAGCCGTAGCCGGTGGTGCCGGCAAAATAGCTCTCGGCCACATGGTGCTTCTGGAAGGCGGCCAGGACCTTCTGGGTGTTGACCTCCGCAATGGCGTCGATCCGGTCAAATTGTTCTCTCAATTCCGACTGAGCCCGGGCCGCCAGGCTCCGGACCCGCTCGCTGATCTGTAAAGACATCTCTCTCTTCCTATCCTATCTGAAATCTGAATCTATGGCGGGCTCAGCCCTCCAGGGCCGCCCCGGCGAAGGCCGCGGCCAGCTTGGCGCAGGCCTCCACATCCCGCAGGTCCACCATCTCCTGGGGGGTGTGGATGTAGCGGCAGGGGATGGAGATCCCGCCGGTATACACGCCCGCACGGCTCTGGTGGATGGCCCCGGCGTCGGTGCCGCCGGCCTTGATGATATCGCCCTGGACCGGAATGCCCTGCTCCTTAGCCAGTGCGTTGAGCTTCTGGACCATGCTGGGATGGCACAGGACCGAGCGGTCCATGACCTTGACGGCCGCGCCCGCGCCCAGCTTGCTGGTGGCGGTGTGCTTGCTCCCCAGCTCGTCGTCGGCGGAGGTCACGTCCACCGCGATGGCATAGGCGGGATCAATGGCGAAGGCTGCCGTCTTGGCGCCCCGGAGTCCCACCTCCTCCTGCACGGTAAAGACGAAATAGAGGTCGTTTTCGCTCTTCTGGAGCTGCTCCAGCGCCAGGAGCAGGACGGCGCAGGAGATGTGGTTGTCCATATAAGGGGCCACCATGCGCTTGCCCGCCATAAAGGAGGCGGTGTCATACACAAAGGTGTCACCCAGCGTCACCTGGCTGCGGGCCTCGGCCTCGTCGCAGGCGCCGATGTCCACATAGAGGTCGTCCAGCTTGAGCTCCTTGGGGTCGGCGCTCTCGGGCACGCAGAGCACACCACGGGTCCCGTTCTGGAACCGGACCGGCGTGGCGGCCAGATCGGGGGCGTGGAGCCCGCCGATGGCGCCGAAGCGCACAAAGCCCTTCTCATCCACGTGGGTGACGATCCCGCCGATGGAGTCCATGTGGGCGGCGAACATCACCTTGGGACCGCTCCCCTTCCGGTGCACGATCACATTGCCCAGCGTATCCACCGAGATGTGGTCGGCATAGGGGGCGGCGAGGGTCTGAATGGCCTGGGCGATCTCCCGCTCATTTCCCGAGGGGGCGTGGCAGGCGTTGAGTGTTTCTATGATCTTTACGATGTCCATCTTGGTACCTCCCTGTTTATGCGCGCGCGGCGATCGCGCCGATGAAGAGCCGGGTCAGATGCAGGATGGCGTCCAGATCCCGCTTGGCCGCCACGCTGGCCGGCGCGTGGAGATACCGTACCGCCAGGGATACGGTGGCCGTGCGCACCCCTTCCCGGGCGCGCTGGAAGGCGGCGGCGTCGTTCCCGCCGGAGATCCAGTGTTTGGTCTGCCAGGGGATCTGATGCTCCTCCGCCAGGGAGCGCAGCAGCTCGAAGAGCCCCCGGTCGGCGATGGAGCCCTTGTCCATGAAGGGGATCACCGCGCCCGCGCCGGGGACACAGACCTTCTGGTGCCCCTCCATGCCGGGCAGATCGGCCGCGGTGGTGGTCTCCAGCACCAGGGCGATCTCGGGCTTGACCGAGAAGGCCGCGCCGAAGGCGCCCCGGGTCCCCACCTCCTCCTGGGCGGTGAAGACAAAAGTGCAGTCCATGGGGAGCTCCTCCTCCAGGAGCTTCAGGAGCACCGCGCAGCCAGCCCGGTCGTCCAGGGCCTTGGCCTTGACCATGCCCTGACCAAACTCCACCCAGTCACTCTCAAAGACGGCGCAGTCCCCCAGGGAGACCAGCGCCTGGGCCTCCGCCTTGGAGCGGGCGCCGATGTCGATATAGTAGTCGTCCAGCTTGGGGACCACCTTTTCCTCCTCGGCGCTGACCAGGTGGTAGGCCTTCAGGCCGATGACTCCGGGGAGGCCCTTCTCCCCCACCTTGACGGGCTTTCCGATGAGGACGCGGCGGTCGATGCCCCCCACCGCGGAGAATTTCAGATACCCCTCGTCGGTGATGTGGCGCACGATGAGGCCCACCTCGTCCATGTGGGCGCACAGGACCAGCTTGTCGCCGGTGGCCTTCCTGCCGCGCTTTTTCACGATCAGGTTCCCCAGGGCGTCCACCCGGATCTCGTCCGCGTAGGGCTGGGCATGAGCCCGGATACAGGCGCGGACCTCGTCTTCAAAGCTGGAGACGCCGGAACAGGCGCACAGCTCTTGCAGCAACTTCAGCATAGGGTCTCCGCCTCCTCTCCCAGTCCCTCGGCAAAGGCGGCCAGGAGCTGGGCCACCTGCTCGGCGTCCGGCTCATCCATGACCTCGATGGGACTGTGCATATATTTGAGGGGCAGGCTGACCACCAGCGTGGCGATCCCCTCCCGGCAGATCTGCATGAACCAGCCGTTGGTCCCGGTGTGCCCGGCCATGACCTCCAGCTGGTAGGGAATGCCCCGCTCGTCCGCCTTCTCCATGGCCCGGCGGGTCATCCAGCGGGTCATGTTGGGACCCACCCCGATGACCGGGCCGCCGCCCACTTCAAAGCTCTTCTCCCTGGGACCGTCCGGCGTGCGGCCGTGGGTCACGTCCACCGCCACGCAGAAGTCGGGGGCGATGGCGAAGGTGGCACACTGGGCGCCCGAGCCGCTGATCTCCTCCCGGGTGGAGCCCATCACATAGAGGTCCACGTCCAGCTCCTTCCCCTGGAGCAGCTCAGCTGCCCGCAGCAGGGTCACGAAGCAGGCCCGGTCGTCCATGGACTTTCCGCAGATCTCCCGCTCGCCCAGTGGGAAGCAGCTTCCCCGGAAGGTCATGGGGGTGCCGATGGGCACCCGGCGCTCGGCCTCCTCCTGGCTCATGCCGATGTCCACGTAGAGCTCGGAGATGGGAATGGAGCGCTTGTCGTCCCCCTCCTTCTGCACGTGGGGGGGCAGGCAGGCCACCACCCCGAAGAGGGGCGGGTCGGTGAGTACGTTCAGCTCCCGGTTGGGGAGCATCCGGGGGTCCACCCCGCCGATGGTCTGAAAGCGGAGGAAACCCTCCTCGATGCCGGTGACGATGAGCCCGATCTCGTCCAGATGGGCGTCCAGCAGCAGCTTTTTGGCGCCCGGCTTTCCGCAGCGGCGCACCCCGATCACATTGCCCATGCGGTCGGTCCAGACCTCGTCCATCAGGGGCTCCAGCAGCGCCCGGGCCACCTGGGCCGCGGGGGCCTCAAAGCCGGAGGGCGCGTTCTGGGCACACAGCTGCTCCAGTGCGTTTCGCATATTCAATCCATATCACTTCCTGTTGTGTTGGGTAAAACCAAAATGGCGCTCAGTCCAGCGCGTGGATGATTCGTTTGAAGGCGTTGCCCCGCTCCATGAAGTTCTTGAACCGGTCAAAGGAGGCGCAGGCGGGCGACAGGATGACCACGTCGCCGGGAACCGTGTCCCGGTTGGCCTCCGCCACCGCTTCGTCAAAGTCCTCCACCTCCACGATGGCGGGCCGGCCCGGGGCGTAGCCCGGAGCCCCCTCCACCGCGGCGCGGATCTTGCCGGCGGTGGGTCCGGTGAGGACCAGCTTCTTCACGTGGGAGACGATCTCCGGCCCCAGGGTGTCGAAGGGGATGTGCTTATCGTATCCTCCGGCGATCAGGATGACCGGCTGGTCGAAGCAGCGCAGCCCCGCCGCCGTCCGGGACGGGCTGGAGGCGATGGAGTCGTTGTAGTAGCGCACGCCCCGCAGGGTGCGCACCAGCTCGATGCGGTGCTCCACTCCCTGGAAGGCGGCGGCAAACTCCCGGATCACGTCGTCGGGCACCAGGCCGTTCACGGCGGCGATGGCCGCCATGTAGTTCTCCACGTTGTGGACGCCGGGCAGCAGGATGCCCTCGATGGGGAGCACCTCCCGCTTGCCGTTGTCGTCGGAGACCCAGATGGCCCCGTCCTTCACGTAGACGCCCCGCTCCAGCTCCTGCTTCCGGCTGAAGCACATCACCCGGCCGGGGGCCTTGGCGGCAAAGCTGCGGGTGATCTCATTGTCCTCGTTGAGGACCACCAGGCCCTCTTCCTCCTGATGGAGATAGATGTTCTCCTTGGCGGAGACATACTCCTCCATGGAGGTGTGTACATCCAGGTGGTTGGGGGCCAGGTTGGTGATGACCGCGATGTCCGGGCTGCGCTGCATGGTCATCAGCTGGAAGGAGGAGAGCTCCAGCACGGCCACATCCCCGTGCTCCATCCCGTCCGCGTCGGGCAGCAGGGGCTTGCCGATGTTGCCGCCCACATAGGTGGTATAGCCCGCGGCCTTCAAAAGCCCGGCGATGATGGTGGTGGTGGTGGTCTTTCCGTCACTGCCGGTGACGCCGATCATCTGGCAGGGACAGACCTCGAAAAAGGCCTCCATCTCCGAGGTGAGGACCGCGCCCCGCTCCCGGGCGGCCAGGAGCTGGGGAACATCCGGCCGCAGGCCCGGGGTACGGAAGATCACATCCTGATCCAACCCCTCCAGATAATCCTCCCCCAGGCGCAGCGTCACGCCCAGGCTCTCCAGTGCCTCGGCCTGACCGCCGAAGTCGGCACGGTCCCGCTTGTCGCAGGCGGTCACCTGCACGCCGGCGCGCACCAGCATTTTAATCAGGGGCGTATTGGACACGCCGATGCCGATGACGGCCACCCGCTTCCCCCTGAGATCATCCAGGTATTGCTGTATCATGGAACTCATGGTCTCGTTCCCCTTTCCGGATCACTCCAGTTGTTTAACTGATATATTATATCTCCTCCGCCCAAAAATTTCAAACCATTCTTGCGGTTATCCGTCGGCTGTGAGTGCTGCCCGCAGGTTGCGGAAGATGGGCTTGCTGGTTTCTCTCGAAAAAACACTTGACATTGTTTATAAAAAGTGATACAATATAAAATTAATATTGACATAAATGAAGTTGCATGCTACTCTTTACTCAACACAGGGTAAGGAGTATTTTTTATGGATTTTTCCAAGAATATGTTTTTTACAAGAAAAAAGATGCTGACCATTGCGCTCAAATCGTACATTTTGCAGCAGGGCAATTCTCACCTGCAGAAATATTACAGAAGTGCAGAGGATATCGCCGGCTTTATCTGTGATTTGCAGCCGGCAGAACAGGATGATTACCACGACCTTGCGCACTATATCAAACAGTGGGAAGAGAATCGCGGTGTTCTTTTTGTTTGACAATTTTTCTTCCATAGGGTACAATACCCTTTGCAAGTAGGCTGGACAGCCGCGCAGACGGGACGAAAGGCCCGCCTGTGAGGAAAGTCCGGGCTCCGCAGGGCAAGGATAACGGGTAACACCCGCCGGGGGCGACCCTAGGAAAAGTGCAACAGAGATAAACCGCCTCGGTCCTCTCGTAGGAGCGAGGTAAGGGTGGAAAGGCGGAGATAAGAGCCCGCCCGATGGCTGGGAACAGTCCATCGCTGTAAACTCTATCCGGAGCAACGCCGTGGAGGGACATATGGTCGGCCCGACCGTCCCATGGAGGCGGCTGGAGCGTACCGGCAACGGTGCGTCGAGATAGATGGCTGTCTTAAATGACAGAACCCGGCTTACAGGCCTGCTTGTACCAGAAAGAACGTCTCGGCTGTATGGCCGGGGCGTTTTTTGCTGTTCTGAAAAGCTTATTCCACCTCCCGGCAGCGCGCCAGCTCCCGGCGCATCTGTGCCATCTCTTCCCGCTCCTGACGCTTGCGCTCCCCGGTTTCCGTGCCGCTCCCCTGCCCCGCCCGCCGGCGCTCCTGGGCGGCCTGGCGGCCCAGCCAGCGCTGGGTGTCCCGGTGGATGTTGGAACACATGAAGAGGCAGGCCATCCGGGTCTCCTCCGTCATGGCGGGAAAGGCCTCCAGGATCTCCGGGATGGACGGACTGTCCGGCTCCCCGGCGGCCATGCCGTATTCGAAGAGGGCGGTCAGCAGCAGGCCCCGCTGCTCCAGCGGCAGAGCCTGGACCATGGGGTAGTTGTCAAAATAAACGAGAAAGCTTTTCTTCTGTGCCATGGAAAGCACCTCCTACCCCTACCCTCCCGACCGCCCTTTGGTGTACGTTTGCGTACACCTGGGACGCCATATAGGGATAGAAATAGAAAAAGAAATAGAAATAAAGATAGACATAGAAATGGATAGGGTCATAGGCACAGCCACCGTGCCCCGGTGGGGCGGGGTGGCTGTGCAGCGCGTGAGGTGTTCCTTCGGGCGTAAAAAAGCCCCGGTGTACAGCCGGGGCTTTTTTACAAAATCTTTAATATCCTATTCCGATTCCTGAATAGCAGTGACAATTCCATTATCAAGATAGATATATCTCGAATTGTCGTATACCCACTGTTCCCAAGTTCCATAAGCCGTTGTCGTTTTATTCTTTTTTTTCGGAGAACCCCATGTAGAATCTAAGACTTCTTCGTCGGACATTCCAATCATCGGCTCTCGATTTTTTGACTGTGTATTATTCTGAGACTTTTTATCCGAGTATTTGCTCATTCCTGTAACTATATTTTTCGAGATATCAATTTGAACTCTCGCTTTTTCGGGGTAATAGGTTACCCATTGATACACCATCGTTTTTGCTGTGTCCCCCACAATTTCCCCCAAAAATCCTGTAAATGGTTCGTATATTTTAACCAATCTCCCTGGACTGTTAAGAATTTTTACTACTTGATTATAGTCCATACCTACTTCCACCATATTATACGCACCCAGATTTGTGATATAGTCTATTGCAATCCGCAAGGTATTTCCATTGTGTGTAAGTAAAATACTATAAGTTTTATTGGTCATTATGTATTTAGAGCCTAGGATTCGGGTAAAACCCTTTAATTGTAATTCATGTATATATCTATCTACAATTCCTTGAGAAACATTTTTATATCTAAACACTCCATCGCTGTCCTCGATTGCGGATACTCCACAAAATGCCCCGAAATCCAGTAGCCCCTGATAGGAGGAATAATCTTTGATCTGCACTGGCTGAAAAGACGCTGCCTCTTGAGCATATTGTTGTAATTCAATTATTTTATCATCTACCTCAATGTTGGGATATTCTTGCGATAATTTATTAGTATATTCGATAACATCTGTATAATTGCCTTGATCGTACAGAATTTGCATGCTACGAAGAATAATATCTTCGTTCTGTTTAAATAGTTCCTCATTTTTGGTGGTGGAAATTACATCGTAAGCCTGCATAATCGCGTCTGTATATTCCTTGGCAGCAAATGAATTGAGCACATCTATAGAATCCAACTGGGATTTACTTTCTATCATTAGGCTCTCAGCTTCATCTCTTTTTTTGGATTTTGGATAATCCTCAACTATCTTATTTGCTGCATCGAATGCCTGTTGCCAATTCTGCTCAGCAAAACTGTTTTGTGCGGTTTCAAATAGTTCTTCATCTTTACAGGAACACAAAAATGTACATACAAATAGGATATAGAAGAACAGTTTCAAAAACTTTTTTCTGTTCATCTTAAAATCACCTTTCTCTATAATATTATAAAAACTCCCCCAGATGTGTCCAATTGACTTTTCTGGGGGAGTTTTGCTACATCGAAAGATGTATAAGCACAACTTAACTTCTATTATTTATTTTGGACATATACCAAAACGAGGTATCAATCCTGATCCCAGTTGTGGTAGACGTTCTGCACGTCGTCGTTTTCCTCCAGCAGGTCGATGAGCTTCTCCATGTTCTTGATGTCGGTCTCATCGGTGAGCTTGACATAGTTCTGGGGCACCATCTGCACGGAGGCCTCCAGGAAAGCGTAGCCCTTCTCCTCCAGCTGGGCGAGCACATCGCCGAAAGCGTCGGGGGCGGTGTAGACGGTGAAGACTTCCTCTTCCACCTGCATGTCGTCGGCGCCGCAGTCCAGGGCGTCCATCATCATGGTGTCCTCGTCCAGGTCCTCCCGCTCGATGACGATGACGCCCTTCTGGTCAAAGGACCAGGACACGCAGCCGGTGGCGCCCAGGCCCTTGCCGTACTTGTCCAGGAGGTGACGGACCTCGGGGGCGGTGCGCTGACGGTTATCGGTCAGAGCCTCCACGATGACGGCCACGCCGTTGGGGCCGTAGCCCTCGTAGACCACGCTCTCGAAGTTGTCGCTGTTCCCGGCGCCCAGAGCCTTGTCGATGGTGCGCTTGATGTTGTCGTTGGGCATGTTGGCCGCCTTGGCCTTGGCGATGACGGTGGCCAGACGGGAGTTGTTGGCGGGGTCGCCGCTGCCGCCCTGCTTGACCGCCACGATCATCTCGCGGGCGATCTTGGTAAAGAGCTGAGACCGCTTGGCGTCAGCCGCGCCCTTGGTCTTCTGAATATTGTGCCACTTGGAATGTCCGGACATACAATTCGTTCCCTTCTCCAGAAATCAATACGTCTGCCCCAGCGGGCAGCCGACAAAAATCAGCTAGACTAGTTTAGCACAGCCCACAGGCCTTTGCAACCCCTAAACGTGACGATTATAGATAAGAAAAGACCTCTTTGTGCCGTTTTGTCTGCACAAACTCGACCCCGGGGAAGGCGCCGCGCAGCCATTTCTCCAAAACGGGACAGACCACCTGCTCGGTGGGATAGTGTCCGGCGTCGATCAGATTGATGCCCAGGGCCTTGGCGTCCAGGAAGCCGTTGTACTTCACATCGGAGGTCACGAAGGTGTCGCAGCCCATCCGGAAGGCGTCGGTCAGCAGGTCGCCGCAGGCGCCGCCCCCCACCGCCACACGCCGCACGGGACGGCGGGCGTCCACATAGCGCACGCCGTTGGCGCCCAGGGTCTCCTTCACGAACTGGGCAAAGGCGGGGGCGTACTCAGGGATGCCCTCCCGCATGCCCACACGGCCCACGCCGTAGGGATGGCCGTCCCCGTCCACCCCGTCGGTGTGGAGGAGCTCCAGCTGGGTGAGACCCAGCTTCTGGGCCAGGGCGTCGTTGACGCCGCCGGCCACCGCGTCCAGGTTGGTGTGTACGCAGATGGCGGCGATCTGGTGCTCGATCAGAGAGAGCAGGATGCGCCCGGTGGGATCGTTGTCCCGGATGCTCTTCACCGGATGGAAGATCACCGGGTGGTGGGACACGATGAGCTCGGCCCCCAGCTCGGCGGCCTCGGCCACCACCTCTTCCGTGATGTCCAGGGCGATCAGGACCTTGGAGACCGTGCGCTCCCCGTGGCCCACCAGAAAACCGGCGTTGTCAAAGTCCATCTGGATGGAGAAAGGCGCTCTCTGGTCCAGATAGGCGTAGATGTCATTTACTTTCATCTTGCTTCAACTCCCTTTGCATGGTGATGAGTCCCTCCCGGACGGACTCCAGCTCTGTTTTCCAGGGGATGTCCTCCGGGCGCGTCGAGTGGCGGATGCCGGCGAGGGCCCGTTCCACCCGGGCCAGCAGGTGCTCCAGCAGCGCCGGGCGCAGCGGTTCGCTCCCAGCAGTCTCCCGGGAACCGGCCCAGCACTCCGCGGGGGTCAGAGGGGGCATCTCCCCCGCTGCCACCTGCATAATGGTATAAATGGTGTTGCCTTCCCGGCACAGGCGCTCCCGCAGGATGCGGTAGCCGCTGCGCTGAAGCCAGGCGCGCAGCTCGGGCAGCGCGCTCATGGGCTGGAGGATCAGCGTCCGATCCCCCAGGCGGCACCAGGGGGCGGCCGAGAGGATGGCGGAGATGGTCTCCCCTCCCATCCCGGCAATGGCGATGGTCTGGGCCTCCTCCGGCTGCACCCGCTCCAGCCCGTTGCCCAGGCGGAAGGACATTTGATCGGTGACTCCGTAGCGCTCCGCCGTCTGCCGGGCGCGCTCCAGGGGCCCTTTCCGCAGATCGGAGGCCACCGCGCTGGGGATGATCCCCTTCTGGATCAGATAGGCAGGCAGATAGGCGTGATCCGTCCCCACATCCACAAACCTGGTCTGGGGCGGGACCAGGTCCGCCACGGCCTGCAGGCGCGGCGACAGCTCAATGGTTTTCAAGAACTTCCCTCCTGATCTGAGAAACTCAAAAAAGAGCGGCCGAAAAGCCGCTCTTTTTTTCTCGTACCGATTACTGCTGCTCGGAAGCGGCGATCTGCTCGTTGATGGCGTTGAGCAGGGCCTCCACATTGACGCCGTGGACCATGCAGGCCTCCTCCACGGTCTCGCCGCGAGAAGAGGGGCAGCCCAGGCAGTGCATGCCGATGGACATGAAGAGAGGAGCAGTCTGGGGGGCGATATCCAGGATGTCGCCGATGATGGTGTCTTTCGTAATCTGAACCATATGGGTAAACCTCCAAATCAGAAGATAAAAGGATACGTGAGTAGTATATCCTATTTGTCGCCCTTTTTCAACTCTTTTTCCGCTCTCAAAAATGCAAGCATTTTTTCGAAGGGGATGCAGGCCGCGGCGCGCACGCGCGGATGCGCGCACACTTGCGGCCTGAGAGGAGTGTTTTCCGACGTACACGCCGCCGGAAAACACGCTTTCCCTCTCTTCCGCCGTCTGCGGACGGCGGAACTCTGCGAGGCTCCGTGGCAAAGCGCAGAAACCTGCGCAAAAGACAAGGACGCCCCGGAGGGCGTCCTTGTCTTACATACAGAGCTTACTGCTGCTCGCCGCGCATACGAGCGAAGCAATCGCTGCAGTACACGGGACGGTCGGACTTGGGCTCGAAGGGCACGCGGGCCTCACCGCCGCAGGCGGCGCAGGTAGCAGTGAAGTACTCGCGGGGGCCACGGGAAGCGGCCTTGCGGGCGTCACGGCAGGCCTTGCAGCGCTGGGGCTCGTTCTGGAAGCCGCGCTCTGCGTAGAACTCCTGCTCACCAGCGGTGAACACGAACTCCTGGCCACACTCTTTGCATACCAAAGTCTTGTCTTCGTACATGATAAATACCCTCTCTTTGACTCATTTGCCCAGGTCCGGAATTGAAACCGTGAAGTGCTGGGACAGATTAATATTGCGTTCAGCTCTCGCTGACATCGCCAGATGAAAAGTGCTGCGCGACCTTCCGCCGGATACGTTGCACAGCGTTGTCCACCGATTTCGGGGACCGTTTTACCTCAGCGGCAATCTCGGAATAGGACAACCCTTCCAGATAGAGCCCGAGGATCTTCGCTTCGAAACCGGACAACTGGCCCTTTAGCACATTCATTCGCTCACGGACTTCTTCCTGACCGATCAGAGTATCCTCCGGATTTTCCAGACAGCGATACTCCCTGCCACAGATGTCATGGACGGCAAATCCGTCAAAAAGCGGGGTTTCGAAAGAAACAGAATTGTTCAACGGGGAATGCTTATCTCTTGCTGCTGCTTTAATAGCGGAGCGCAAACGGTTGCGGATACAGGTCTCGGCATAGGTCCGAAAGGAGACCTCCCGCCGGGGATCGTACTCGCGAATGGCGTTCCAAAGTCCCAACATCCCCTCCTGGATCAGATCCTCGCTGTCACCGCCCGCCAGAAAGTAGGGCCGGGCGCACACACGCACCACGCGGTTATAGCGCAGAACCAGCTCCTCTGCCGCGCTGCGATCGCCGGATTTGCTCCTGACGCACAGGCATTCGTCGGAAGGATTGGAGTTTTGGGGTTGGAAAGCACTCATGCTCTTGCTCCTTGTCTGTTATTATACGCAAGAGTATATCTTGTTGTCAAGCGTTTATGCAAAATATTTATATTATGCCAAAAAATCTCACAGGATTTTTATGACATCTACCAGTTCTTCGGCGCAGGCACGGGCTGCCTCCTCGGTCTGAGCCTCCACCATCACGCGGATGAGGGCCTCGGTTCCGGAGGGGCGCACCAGGATGCGGCCGGTCCCCTGAAGGGCGGCCTCCTTGGCCTGGACCGCGTCCTTGAGGGCCTGGGCGGCCATGATTTCTTCCTTCTTCTCCTTGCTCTCCACCGGGAGGTTGATGAGGACCTGGGGATACCGGCGGCAGTCGGCCACCAGCTCAGAGGCCTTCTTGCCCGAGCGGTGGAGCACCTGGAGGAACTGGAGGGAGGTGAGCTCTCCGTCGCCGGTGGTGGCATAGGCGCGGAAAATGGTGTGGCCGGACTGCTCTCCCCCGATGACGAAGTCGTGCTCCAGCATCTTCTCCAGCACGTTGCGGTCGCCCACGGGCGTGCAGTGCAGCTCCATGCCGTTCTCCTTGGCGAAGATGTGCAGGCCCATGTTGCTCATGACGGTGCCCACCATGGCGTTGCCGTTGAGCTTGCCCTCGGCCTGGAGCACCCGTGCGCAGGCGGCCATGATCTGGTCGCCGTCGATGTCCTCGCCCTTCTCGTCCACGGCCAGGAAGCGGTCGGCGTCGCCGTCATAGGCCAGACCCAGGTCGTACCCGCCCTTCACGACAGCGGCCTTCAGGTCCTCCATATGGGTGGAGCCGCAGCCATTGTTGATGTTGATGCCGTCGGGCTGGGCGTGCAGGATGTCGGCGTGCAGCTTGGGGAAGCGGGCGAACAGCCCCGGCGCCGTGGCCGAAGCCGCGCCGTTGGCGCAGTCCACCACGATGCGCATACCGGCAAAATCGGTGTCCACGGTGGAGACCAGGTGGTCGATGTAGGCCCGGGTCTCCTCCTCGTCCTTGTGGATGACCCGGCCCAGGTCCCCGTGGGTCTTGAGGGCGGGCAGCTGTCCGGAGAGGATGATCTCCTCGATCTCCCCCTCCAGGGCGTCGCGCAGCTTGTAGCCCTGGCTGTTGAAGATCTTGATGCCGTTGTGCTCAAAGGGGTTGTGAGAGGCCGAGATGACGATGCCCGCGTCGGCCCCCATCTCCACCGTGAGGAAGGCCACCGCCGGGGTGGGCACCACGCCCAGATGGAGCACGTCCGCTCCCGCGGAGCAAAGGCCCGCGATCAGGGCGCTCTCCAGCAGGTCGGAGGAAATGCGGGTATCCTTTCCGATGGCCACCTGGGGGCGGCTCTTTCCGGTCTCCTTGGCCATGACCACGGCGGCCGCCAGGCCCACCTGATAGGCGAGAGTGGCGTCCAGACCGGCGTTGACCACGCCGCGGATGCCGTCCGTACCAAACAATTTTCCCATAAATACACCTCATTCTCGTTGAATGTGAGTCAGATTCGATGGCAGTTCCCCGCAGGGCTTAAAAGGTGAGCTGCTCCATGCCGCCGGCGGCGCCCCCCGGGACGGGAAGTCCCAGGTGGAGATAGGCCTGCCGGGTGACGCAGCGGCCCCGGGGCGTGCGGGTGAGAAAACCCATCTGCATGAGATAGGGCTCATAGACGTCCTCCAGGGTGATGGACTCCTCATTGATGGTGGCGGCCAGAGTCTCCAGCCCCACCGGGCCGCCGCCGTAGTGCTCGATGATGGCGCGCAGCATCCGGCGGTCCACCGCGTCCAGCCCCAGGTCGTCCACCTCCAGGGCGGTGAGGGCCAGGTCGGCCACTGCGCGGGTGATGACGCCCCCGGCCTTCACCTGGGCGAAATCCCGCACCCGGCGGAGCATCCGGTTGGCGATGCGGGGGGTGCCGCGGCTGCGCCGGGCGATCTCCATGGCCCCGTCCGGCTCGATGGGGACGTTCAGGATGCCCGCGCTCCGGGTGACGATGAGGGAGAGCTCCTCCGGCGTGTAGAGCTCCAGCCGCAGGGTGACGCCGAACCGGTCCCGCAGAGGGGCGGAGAGCTGGCCCGCCCGGGTGGTGGCCCCGATCAGGGTGAACTTGGGCAGGTCCAGGCGGATGGAGTTGGCCGAGGGACCCTTTCCGATGATGATGTCGATGGCGAAATCCTCCATGGCGGGATACAGGATCTCCTCCACCGAGCGGTTGAGCCGGTGGATCTCGTCCACGAAGAGGATGTCGTTCTCATTCAGGTTGGTGAGGAGGGCGGCCAGATCCCCCGGTTTCTCGATGGCCGGGCCGGAGGTAATGCGGATATGGACCCCCATCTCGTTGGCGATGATCCCGCTGAGGGTGGTCTTGCCCAGGCCCGGAGGGCCGTGGAGCAGCACGTGGTCCAGGGGTTCATTGCGCATCTTGGCGGCTTGGATAAAGACCTCCAGGTTGTCCTTGGCCTTGCGCTGTCCGATGTATTCCGAGAGGACCTTGGGCCGGAGGGAGTACTCCCCTTCGTCCTCCTGGAGCAGCGAGGTGGTCACCAGCGGCTCTCTGGTCTCCAGGCTCCCGTCGTCCGAAAAGTCAATGCTCAAAATCTCACTTCCTGTCTCTGATGCGTTTCAAATCCATCTCGATCTCCGCCGCGACCTCCTCCACGCCCTTGCCGTCTGTCCAGACGGGGATCGTATCCATGTCCCGATACAGCGGAAGATAGGCCAGGCTCCGCCCGATCACGTCCTCCTGCCGTTTTCCCGCCCGGATATCCCGCCGCAGCCGCTCCTCCAGTACAGCGGGTGCGGCCAGCAGCGAAAAGGCGTGGACCTCCACCCCGTCCAGGGGCAGCCGGGCGCAGATCTCGTCCACGATCTCCTGGCGGTGCATGACCCAGCCGAAAATGACATACTCCACCTCCGAGCACCGGAGAAAGCGGCCCAACAGCGTCCCGATGTTGTCCAGGACCAGGGCCTTCGTCTCCTCGGTCACCCGGAAGGGGTTCAGGTTCCAGCACCAGTCCCCGTCCAGGTAGACGCTGGGCTGGAGCCGCTTTTGCAGGCGCTGGCACACCTGAGTCTTACCCACGCCCATGGGTCCGCCGATCAGGAGAAGCTGTTTCACTGCTTCACCATTTTCTTCAGGGCCTGCTTGATGATGTCCTCCAGGCTGAGGGCCTCCACGTCGATGCCCTTGAGGGCCATGGCCACCTCGCTCTGGCTGTATCCCAGCACGGCCAGGGCGGCGGCCGCCTCGCTGGACTTGTTCTGGGGGATGACGGTCACGCCGGTGCCGCCGTAGCTCTCGCCCTTGGGGGCGATCTGTCCCTTGGCCAGCTTGTCCTTGAGCTCCAGGATGATGCGCTGGGCGATCTTCTTCCCGATGCCCTGGGCCACGGTGAGGGCCTTCTCGTCCCCGGTGATGATGCTCATGGCCAGCCCCTCCGGCGTGGTGGCCGAGAGGATGGAGAGGGCGGCCTTGGGTCCCACGCCCGACACGCCGATGAGCAGCCGGAAGCAGTTGAGCTCATCCTCGGTGGCAAAGCCGTAGAGCTCAAAGATCTCCTCCCGCACGTAGAGATGGGTGAAGAGCTTCCCCTTCTCCCCTACGGTGAGGCGGGAGAGACTCTGGTTGGTGGTCCGGCAGGCATAGCCCACCCCACCGCAGTCGATCACCGCCAGATAGGGCTCCACATGGGCCACGGTACCGCTGACATAGTAAAACATACGCTGTTGTTTCTCCAATCCTGTTATGATCTGGTCCGGGCGGCGTAGCGGCCGCTGCCCGGGCGGGCGGAGTCCAGAAGACTCAGCCGCGAGGTAAAGGATCTGGCGTGGCACAGGGCGATGGCCACCGCGTCGGCGGCGTCGTCCGGCTTGGGGACGGCGGAGAGGCGCAGCAGCTTGCGGGTCATCTCCATGACCTGGCGCTTTTCGGCCTTTCCATAGCCGGCCACGGCCTGCTTGACCTGGGAGGGGCTGTACTCAAAAATGGGGACCCCCTCCTGTTCGGCGGCCAGGAGGATCACCCCTCTGGCCTGGGCCACACCGATACCGGTGGTCACGTTCTGGTTGAAAAAGAGCTCCTCCACCGCCATGGCGTCCGGCCGGAAGGTGGTCAGCAGCTGGTGCATATCCTCGAAGATCTGCCGAAGGCGCCCCGGGAGAGGCACTCCAGCCGGTGTCGTGATGGCCCCGCACCGGAGCAGACGCTGGGCATTCCGGTCGGCCTCCAGGATGCCGAAGCCCACGATGGCAAATCCCGGGTCGATGCCTAAAATAACCATGTCCTTCCTCCCTGCCCGGTGTTCCGATCCTCTGGGCCGGGCATAGACCCGGCGCTCAATCTTCTTTATTGTAGCACAGACGTTTGAAAATGAAAAGGAGATTTCTCTGCCTCTCTCGTGTGGAGATAGGAAAAGCCGGCGCGCATCCGCGCACCGGCTTTCGGCATGACGAGAAAGTGTATCCCCTCTCAAAAATGCCATGCGTTTTTGAGACAGGTTTATGCCCTTGGATGGGCCTTGCGGTAGACGTCCTTCAGCTTCTGGCTGACGATCTGGGTGTAGATCTGGGTGGAGGAGATGTCGGCGTGCCCCAGCATTTCCTGAATGGAGCGCAGGTCGGCCCCGTTCTCCAGCAGGTGGGCCGCAAAGGAGTGACGCAGGGTATGGGGGGTGATCTCCTTCTGGATGCCCGCCTTCTCCTGATAGTATTTGATGAGCTTCCAGAAGCCCTGGCGGCTCATCCGCTCACCGCTCATGTTGACGAAGAGGGCCTGTTCGTCCGGGTGCTCGATCATCTGGGGGCGCACATGCTCGATGTAATCGCTCAGGGCCCGCACCGCCGCCGGATACAGGGGGATGATCCGCTCCCGGTCCCGGCCGGAGCAGCGGATAAAGGCGGCGCTCAGGTTGATGTGGTCCATATTCAGGCCGATCAGCTCGCTCACCCGGATGCCGGTGGCATAGAGCAGCTCCAGCATGGCCCGGTCCCGGCAGCCCTTGGCGTCCGAGGCGTCGGGCTGCTCCAGAAAGAGCTCCACTTCCTTGCTGGTCAGGATCTGGGGGAGCTTGCGCTCCACCTTGGCCGGAGAGAGCCCCCGGGCGGGGTTGACCTCCACCACGCCCTGACGGATCAGGAAGCTGTAAAAGGATTTCAGCGAGGCCAGAGAACGGGTCACCGTCGCGGCCGATTTCCCCTCGGAGGAGAGAAACTGCGTGTAGGATTCGACGTCTGACTGTTTTACTTGCTCAGGCAGCTTGCCTGCACCCTCCAGCCAGTGCAAAAACTGGCGGATATCACGAAGATACGAGCTCAATGTATTGGAGGCTACTTTTTTCTCCTCCGCCAGATAACGCTCATACTCTTGATAACAGTCCATCATCCAACACCTTCTTTTTCGCTATTTACCGGTTTCCTAGAGGGAAAACAGTCCGGCCGCGCCCGCCAGCAGCGAGGGGACGACCACGGATTCTAAAAAGATACACACACACAGCGCGCAGGCACACACCCCGCAGCGCAAAAAATAGAGTCTCCCATACGGGAGGGTACGCCGTCCGTCCCCCAGCATGCGGGTGGCCAGACAGCGGGACGCGATCCAACCCTGTACGCCCAGGACGAACAGCGCCGGAAGCGCGATACAGCCGGACACGCCAAAGACCACGAAGGCCAGCAGCGCGCCGCTCGCCCCGAACATCTTGACGAACGAGGCGATGGAAAAGGCCAGGAGGAATCCCCGCACGGAAAAAACCAGCGGGATACCCAGAAGCCCCAGCGTGGTAAACCCCAGTCCGAACACCAGAAGCGGCCAGCGTATGGTCTCCCAGACGGAGATCAGCAGCGGAGGAGATGCGGGCTGCACCTGTACGCTCTGTAAAAAGGAGGTCAGATATTCCGCGAGGAGGTCGTTCCCTCCCCCGCCGACCCGCACCGCCAACAGACACCCCAGGCATCCGCCCAGGAAAAAGCAGATCGATGTCACAGCGAGCGCCGCACTCAGGCCGGACGGCACGTCCCAGACTTTTGCAGTGGGTTTATGCATCTCTCTCACCTCCACCCCATCCTATGCGGAGGAGGGAGGCCTTTAGAAGCACAGAAAAACAACGGACTGGATTCATCCATAATTATAATAATCTACATAATACAATTATGCAAGAGGATTTCCAAAACTACCCGATTTTTGTCAATTATGATAACGCATTATGTATATAATATTATGTAAATTTCAGAATGCGAAAAAAAGATGTGGCCCCCGTTTGGGGGGCACAAAACGCAAGATATAGCGATATACAAAACGGATACCGCAAAATGTAGCGGTATCCGTTTTGTTGTCAAAGTTAATCCGCCATCCCGGACGCAATGGCGCGCAGTGCAATGGCACACTCCAGCCGCTTGCGCTCCAGCACACATCCCACATGGTGGGGGTGCTTGATATCGCCGTTGACCAGCAGGTTGGACGCGCTGCACCCGCCGCTGCAGTAGAAGCGGGCCCAGCAGTTGCCGCACTCCTCGCGGGTGTAGATGTTCAGACCGGCAAACTTTCCGGACAGCTCCATATCAAAGGTGCCGTCGTAGATGTTGCCCAGCTTGTACTCCTCGTTGCCCACGAACTGGTGGCAGGGGTAGATATCCCCTTCCGGCGTGATGGCCACATACTCACATCCGGCGCCGCAGCCGCGCAGGCGCTTGATCACGCAGGGACCCTGTGCCAGGTCCACATTGAAGTGGAAGAAGTTGGTCTCGGGGTGGTCCTTGAGGTACTCGGCCAGGCGCTCGTACTCGGCCTCCAGCTCGGGCAGGTCGGACTCCTGGAGGGCATAGGGATCGTCCTCCTTGCCCACCACCGGCTCCACCGAGATGTTCCGGCCGATGGCGGCCAGAGCCTTCACGTCCTCCGCGAAGTCCTTGTGGAAGCGGGTGAAGGTGCCGCGCAGGTAGTAGTCCTTGGTGCCCCGGCCCTCGATGAGTTTCTTGAACTTGGGCACGATCACGTCGTAGCTCCCCTTCCCGTTCACGGTGGGGCGCAGGTCGTCGTTGACCTCCTTGCGTCCGTCAATGGAGAGCACCGCGTTGGACATCTCGCGGTTGATGTACTCGATGTTCTCGTCGTTGAGGAGCACGCCGTTGGTGGTGATGGTGAAGCGGAAGCACTTCCCCTTCTCCTTCTCGATGGAGCGGGCGTAGGCCACGGTCTCCTTCACGGTCTCCATGGCCATGAGGGGCTCGCCGCCGAAGAAGTCCACCTCGATGTTGCGGCGGGGACCGGACTTCTCGATGACGAAGTCGATGGCCTTCTTGGCGGTCTCCACGTCCATGGTCATGCGGTGGCCGGTGCCGAAATCGCCGGTGGAGGCGAAGCAGTACTTGCACCGCAGGTTGCAGTCGTGGGACACGTGGAGGCACAGGGCCTTGACTAGGGCGGACTGCTGCATGGAGGCAGCCTTCTCCCGGTCGATGTAGTCGTCCTCCTCAAAGAGGAGTCCCTCGGCGGCCAGACCGCGCAGCTCCTGCCACGCCTCCTCCAGCGCGGCGGGATCGTACTGGGACAGAGCGGCCTTGATGTCCTCCGGGCAGTGCTCCCCCATGGGAGGGGTCACCTTCTCCAGCAGGTGGTAGGTCACCTCGTCCAGCACGTGGACCGCGCCGCTGTTGACATCCACCGCGATATTGACCCCAAGGGCTTGAAAGGTATGTACCATGTTCTTTCGATCCTCCAAATCAGATTGAGCGTCCCGGTATCGCGGGGACGTATGCGCTTACGTAGCATGGAAAAAGGGTGGGAAGCCCCACCCTTTTCAACCATGTGTGTTGGTTCTGCCTCTTACTTGTTGTTCTCGCACTTCTGGTTGGCGACGGTGCAAGAGGTCTTACAGGCGGACTGGCAAGAGGTCTGGCACTCGCCGCAGCCGCCGTGAGCAGCGCTGTTCTTCAGGGTAGCGCCGTTGAGCGTCTTGATATGCTTCATTTCTGTTTCCCTCCCATTTGATATAGGATAACCGCAATTAGTATAGCATAGACCGGAAGAAATTTCAATCACTTTCGCCGTTTTTTCCGGCGGGGCGTCATCAACTGACTGCACAGCCCCGCGCCGCACCCGCCCAGCAGGCAGGCCAGTGCCAGCGCGACCCCTCCGTTTTCCAGGGGCTGGGCGTGAAAGGCAAGGCTTCCCACCAGGAGCAGCAGGAGCAAAACCACCGCTCCGGTCCCCGCGCCCACGGGCAGCGCCCGCCGTGTGCAGCGCTTCACGGCCCACAGCGCGCCCAAAAAGGTCCCCAGAACACACGCGGCCAGCGTGATGCGGTCCATATGAGACTCCTTCAGGGCGCCCAGATAGATGGCCGCCGAGGCGGCAAGCAGTAAAAGCAGGCACAGGCCCAGGGCGATGCATCCGCCCAGCAGGATGCCGCCTGCGTAGCGGGTCCACAATTCTTTCGGCCCCTCTTCTTTTTTCGGCACAGCGCTCTCCCCTTCCTCATCGATTCTGCTCCCATTCTATGAGGCGCATGGAGCGGTCATGCCGGACCGGAGATAAAAAAAGATTCCCGCCTCCGGAGAGACAGGAATCTTTTGATCCATTATTTCGTGGCAGCGTCCGCCTGCTGGCCCTTGGTGGAGACAGCCCACTTGGTGAACTCGATGCGCACACGGTCGGCGCCGGTCTCGATGACGATGGTCTCCTCCTTGACGGCGCAGATGGTGCCCACGATGCCGCCGATGGTGGTGATGACGTCGCCCACGGCCAGCTCGGAGCGCATCTTCTCCATAGCCTTCTTCTTCTTGTTCTCGGGACGGATCAGCATAAAGTAGAAAATGGCGATCAGCAGGACAAAGGGCAGGATCATGCTGACCATGCTTGCAGTATCACTGCCCGTCAGAAGTGCAGTTCCGATTCCGTTCAAAATAATCTCCTCCAAAATCAAAGTTCCATCACGCTTTGCACGTGAAAGATATTATACGGCAGGCTTGTCCGTTTGACAAGTGTTTTTGCGATTTTTCCCAGAATGGGCCGCACGTTACAGGCGGCGGTCCAGCTTTTCGCTGTACTCGGCCCGGAACTGGGCAAAGGTCCCGGCGTCCAGTTCGGCGCGGATGCGCGCCATGAGGCTGTTGTAGAAGTACAGGTTGTGCAGCACGGCCAGACGCATGGCCAGCATCTCCCCTGCGGCGAAGAGATGGCGCAGGTAGGCCCGGGAGAAGTGCTGACAGGCGGGGCAGCGGCACTCCGGATCGATGGGGCTCCGGTCCAGCTTGTACTTCTCGTTCTTGATGTTGATGGACCCCTCCCAGGTGTAGAGCTTGCCGTGGCGGGCGTTGCGGGCGGGCATCACGCAGTCGAAGAAATCCACGCCCCGGGCCACCGCCTCGATGATATTGGAGGGAGTGCCCACGCCCATGAGATAGCGTGGCTTGTCCTGGGGCATATGGGGCTCCACCGCGTCGATGATGTCGTACATGACCTGCGTGGGCTCACCCACCGCAAGGCCGCCGATGGCATAGCCGTCACAGGGGATCTTGGCGGTTTCCTTCATGTGCCAGACCCGCAGGTCGTGGAAGGTGGCGCCCTGGTTGATGCCGAAGAGCATCTGCTGGGGGTTCACCGCGTCGGGCTGGGCGTTGAGCCGGTCGTGCTCCTTCTTGCACCGCTCCAGCCAGCGGAGGGTCCGCTCGCAGGAGGCCTTGGCGTACTCATAGGTGGCGGGATTCTCCACGCACTCGTCAAAGGCCATGGCGATGTCCGATCCCAGATTGGACTGGATCTGCATGGACTCCTCCGGACCCATGAAGATGCGCCGTCCGTCGATGTGGGAGGCGAAGGTGACGCCCTCCTCCTTGATCTTGCGCAGCCCGGAGAGGGAGAACACCTGGAATCCGCCGGAATCGGTGAGGATGGGGCCGTCCCAGTCCATGAAGGCGTGGAGGCCTCCCATGTCCCGGACCACCTTGTCCCCCGGGCGTAGGTGCAGGTGGTAGGTGTTGGAGAGCTCCACCTGGCACCCGATCTCCTTCAGGTCGTGGGCGGATACCGCACCCTTGATGGCGCCCTGGGTTCCCACATTCATGAAAACAGGGGTCTGCACCGTGCCGTGGGCACACTGGAAAACGCCCCGGCGGGCCCGCCCCTCCGTCTTAATTACTTCAAACACAGAAAAACTCCTTTGATGGAGAACGCCGCGTCTGGCCGCACTCGTTCTTCCAATTCATAATATCGCTCTTATACCATGACGGCAACGCCGGAATGGTATAAACGTCAGGTTTTTCGGCTGCCCCGTCAGGGGCGAGAAAAACGGCAATTGAAATCCGGTATAATAGCCGCTCTGGGGCTATTATACCACAGGATAAAATCCCCTGCAATCAGAGCCCGCACGCTTCTCCCTGCAAGGACCGGAGCAGGTCCACCGCGTCCTGGACCAGGCTGCCCATGGACTGCTTCCCCACCCCGGCCACCAGGTTGTCGCAGTGGTTCACCGGGATCAGAATACGCTTGGCCCGGCTCTGCCCCACGGCGGCGGCCATGGCCGGAGTGATCTCCCCCAGCAGGGCGTCGGCGATGACGATGCCCAGGGGTCCGATGATGGCGTCCGCTTTCCGGCACCCCACCAGGACGGCATTCTCTCCGGTGGCGGCCAGATGGGCCCCCGCTTTCATCATGGCGCTGGTGGCCAGGCTGTTGGTGCCGACGGCGGTGATCTCCGCGTCGGGGCAGGTCTCCCGAATGGCGGCGACCAGCTGACGGCCGATCCCGCCGCCCTGACCATCAATCACAAGAACCTTCATGGGGGCATCTCCTCTTTCTCTCTCTCAGGGGTATTTTTATATCATATTAGCTTATATAGATTGTGCCGCAATGCCTGTAAAGTAATATCGCTATACAGTTGATTTTGAGAAGGACTTTTTGAACCTTCAAAAAGTTAACTGTAAAGTAGAATAACTTTTCATATATTGCAGCACAATGGATAGGACGGATTACGCGTCGGATTTGGGCTGGGTTTCCTCCAGGGCGGGCATCTGGTCTGTAATGAACATGGCGTCCCCGAAGGAGAAGAAGCGATAGCGCTGCTCCACTGCCTCCCGGTAGGCGTTCAGGATGTGCTCCCGCCCGGCCAGGGCCGAGACCAGCATCACCAGCGTGGATTCGGGCAGGTGGAAATTCGTGATCAGGCAGTCCAGCACCTTGAAGCGGTAGCCCGGGTAGATGAAGATATTGGTCCAGCCGGCGCTCTCCTGCATGGTGCCGTCCGGGGCGGCCCAGCTCTCGATGGTACGGCAGGAGGTGGTGCCCACGCAGATGACGCGCCCCCCCTCCCGCTTGGTGCGGTTGATGGTCTCGGCGGTCTCGGCAGAGATCATGCAGTACTCCGAGTGCATCTCATGGTCCAGGATGTCGTCCTCCTTGACCGGCCGGAAGGTGCCCAGGCCCACGTGGAGGGTGACATAGCAGATACGCACGCCCATCGCCTCGATCTCGTGGAGCAGCTCCTTGGTGAAGTGGAGTCCGGCAGTGGGAGCCGCGGCCGAACCCACCTCCTTGGAATAGACGGTCTGATACCGCTCGGGGTCGTTCAGCTCCTCCTTGATATAGGGCGGCAGAGGCATCTTCCCCAGCTGCTCCAGCAGCTCCAGGAAGATTCCCTCGTATTCAAAGCGGATCAGGCGGTTGCCGTTGTCCAGCACCTCCACCACCTCGGCCGTGAGCAGGCCGTCGCCGAAGGAGAGCCGGGTCCCGGTGCGCACCTTGCGTCCGGGCCGGACCAGGCACTCCCACACCTTTTCGCCCCGGTCCACCAGGAGGAGGACCTCCGCCGCGCCGCCGGAGGGGATGCGGTGGCCCAGCAGCCGGGCGGGCAGAACCCGGGAGTCATTGAGCACCAGGCAGTCCCCCGGCCGCAGGAGCTTGGGGAGATCGAAGAAGTGCATGTGGGCGGTCTGGCCGCTCTCCCGGTCCAGAACCAGCAGCCGGGAGGTGTCCCGCTTTTCCAGCGGGGTCTGGGCGATCAGCTCTTCCGGAAGGTCAAAGTAAAAATCAGATGTTTTCATCGGGATATGTCGACTCCTGTGTAGTAGAATTGTAAGATCTCTTGGTAAGTATAGCCCTGCTTGGCCATGGCGTTGGCGCCATACTGGCTCATGCCCACATTGTGGCCGTAGCCGGAGCCCTGGATCACAAAGCGGTCGGAACCGGCGGCGGTCCCCCCGCCCAGCAGGGCGGTCCCATTGCTGGTGATCACATAGGGCGAGGCGGAGAGATCCACCTGCCCGGTGGAGCCGTCCCCGCCGATGGCGTAGAAGGAGCTCCCCTCCAGCGGGGTCTGGGCGTTGTTGACATACAGCCCCCCGGAGCTGGAGGAGCTGCTCCCCCCGCCGCCCGTCACGGTATAGCGCTGGGAGCGCAGGCCCAGGAAGGTCCGGGCCTGCTCCTTCTGGAAGGTCCAGCTCTTGCCCGAGGCGTCGGTGAAGGTGATGGCTTTCACATTTCCGGTGGGGGTGGTCTCGGAGACCCGGAAGTCCACGATCTGGTCACAGGAGCGCCCGCTGCTGCGCAGCTTCTGGGTCAGCTCGTCGGCGGTATAGGTCACGCTCCAGTTATAGTTGGGGATCTGGCTGGAAATGGTGGCCTCGTAGGGGTCCACCTTGCCCCGCAGGTAGGGCAGCGCGTCGTTCCAAACGTTTTCGGAATTTTCGGTGGCTCCGCCGTCGCTGGAGGAGTACACGGCGTCGATGAGCGCACCGTTATACCGGATGACCATGCCGGCCGTCTCCTGGGTGGCCCGGAGGGTGTTGCTTCCCGTCAGCTTCATGCCCGGATAGGCCTGACAGTGGGTCCCGTTGCACAGGTCGAAGTGGTCGGCGGCGTGCTTGCTGCTGTTGGGCTTGCGCATGGCATAGGTCCGCGCCGCGCAGGCCTGGGCCTTGAGGGCCTCCAGCGGCCAGGAGTCGCTCATCTCCTGGGAGATGACGCAGTTGATATAGTCCTCCATGCCGATGAGGTTGACCACGGTGATGTTGTCGCCCCCCACCCGCTCATAGCGGAAGCCGCCGTAATACTTATAGCCCTTGAACCAGGTGACCGACTGGCTCACCCCGGTGATGTCGGGCATGACGCCGAACACATAGCTACTGCCCCCGTCGAATTGAAAGAGGATCTGAGCCGTGCCGGTCTCCACCACATTGATCCCGGAGGAGCTGGTCTGGACCACCTGGGCAGTGGTCCCCAGGGCGGCGGCCTCGGCCTCCGCCTGGGTGGCATAGGCCCCGGAGCGGACCTGATAGGTCCCCTCTACCCAGGCGGGAAAGCCCCCCGACACGGAAGCGGCCGCCGTCTGGGCGGAGGTAAAATCAGAATAAGTCCCCGGCCACTGGAGGGAATATCCCCCGATGGTCTGGGCCCCGCTGCTGGGCGTAGTCTGATAGGTCCCCCCAGAGAGGTAGAGAGTCTTTGTTTTCAGCATGGACAGTTTCGTTTTGCTGGTCCGTCCCAGCTCCACAAACTGATTGGCGTCGTCAAAATACCCCAGACGGTAGCCGGAGCCCACGCTGTTTTCCAGATTGGCCGACGGCATGGCGTTGCTTCCATAGTAGAGCCCGATGCGCAGAATGGTCTCCTCCGCCGGGGCCGCCCGGGCGGGCAGGCCGGAGGCGGACAGGGCGGCGGCCAGGCACAGGGCAGTCCATTTGATCCATTTTCCCTTCATGGTTTTCTCCTGTTTTATCATTTAACACAGCAAAGTATTGACACGAAAGAATTCCTGTGCTACTCTAAGAGCAACGTCAGGCGTTCGTTTCCGGCGGATACCTGTCCATACAGTAAGTACAGATCAGGCCGATCCACATACCTTATGCCATTATAGTACAAAATCAGCCGGTGTGTAAACCCGCTGATTTCTTTTTTTCCCTTGGATTTTTTTCAATGGACAGACCTGATTTCTTCTGTACCAGCATAGAATCCATCAGAACAACGGGAGGTCATCAGAATGGAAAAGTACAGAGTAGGCGTGATCGGCGGCACGGGTATGGTAGGACAGAGGTTTGTCACTCTGATGGCGGAGCATCCCTGGTTCCAGCTCACCGCCATTGCGGCCAGTGCCCGCTCGGCCGGCAAGACCTACGAGGAGGCCATCGGCAATCGCTGGGCCATGGAGGCCCCCATGCCGGAGGCGGCCAAACACATGGTGGTGCTCAACGCCGAGACCGATATTGAGCGCATCGCATCCCAGGTGGATTTTGTGTTCTCCGCAGTCGATATGAAGAAGGAGGAGATCCAGGCGCTGGAGGAGGCCTATGCCAAGCATGAGTGCCCGGTGGTCTCCAACAACTCCGCCCACCGCTGGACGCCCGACGTGCCCATGGTGGTCCCCGAGATCAACCCGGAGCACCTGAGCGTGATCCCCGCCCAGCGCCGCCGTCTGGGGACCGAGCGCGGCTTCATCGCGGTCAAGTCCAACTGCTCGCTCCAGAGCTATGTGCCCGCCCTCCATCCCCTGCGGGAGCGCTTCGGCCTCTCCAAGGCCCTGGTGTGTACCTATCAGGCCATCTCCGGCGCGGGCAAGACCTTTGAGACCTGGCCCGAGATGGTGGACAACGTGATCCCCTACATCGGCGGCGAGGAGGAGAAGAGCGAGCGGGAGCCCCTTAAGCTCTGGGGTCACGTGGAGGACGGTGTGATCGTCAATGCCGACTCCCCTGCCATCACCGCCCAGTGCTTCCGGGTAGCCGCTTCCGACGGCCACATGGCCGCGGTCTTTGCCAGCTTTGACCGCAAGCCCACGGAGGAGGAGATCAAGGAGGCGTGGGCGTCCTTCCGGGGCCGTCCCCAGGAGCTGGGCCTTCCCTCCGCGCCCCAGCAGTTCCTGCACTATTTCGAGGACCCCAGCCGTCCCCAGACCAAGCTGGACCGCATGACCGAGCGCGGCATGGCCGTTTGCGCCGGCCGTCTGCGTCCGGATACCCAGTATGACTACAAGTTCGTCTGCCTGTCCCACAACACGCTGCGCGGCGCGGCCGGCGGCGCGGTGCTGCTGGCCGAGCTGCTGTGTGCGGAGGGATACATCACAAGGAGGTAATGGATTGAAGAAAGAGCCTGTTTTTACCGGTGTGTGCACCGCTATCGTCACACCATTCGAACCGGACGGCGCCATCGCGTATGACGTCTTCGGAAGGTTGATCGAGGAGCAGATCGCATGCGGCGTGGACGCCATCTGTGTCTGCGGCACCACCGGTGAAAGCGCCACCATGAGCATCCGGGAGCACCACGACGCCGTGGCCTTCTGTGTCGCGCAGGTGAACCACCGGGTGAAGGTGATCGCGGGGGCGGGAAGCAATGACACCGCCGCCGCCCTCTACCTCTCCCAGCAAGCTCAGGATGCGGGGGCCGATGCTCTGCTTCATGTCACTCCTTACTATAATAAGACCACCCAGGCCGGGCTCATCCGGCACTATGAGTTTCTGACCCAGCGCGTGTCTCTTCCCATCCTGCTCTACAACGTGCCCAGCCGCACGGGGCTCTCTTTTACCGCCGAGACCTACCGGGTCCTCTCCCAGAACCCGGGGATCAACGGGGTCAAGGAGGCCAGCGGGAACTTCTCCCTGGCGGCCCAGACCCGGCACCTGTGCGGGGAGGACCTCTTCCTCTGGTCGGGGAACGACGATCAGGTGGTCTCCCTTATGGCACTGGGAGCAAAGGGGGTCATCTCGGTGGCCTCCAACCTGATCCCCCGGGAGATGGGGCGCATCAGCCACCTGTGTCTGGAGGGGCGCTTTGCGGAGGCCGCGCAGCTTCAGCTCCGCTATCTGGAGCTGATCAACGCCCTCTTTCTGGAGGTCAACCCCATTCCCATCAAGGCCGCCCTGGAGATGGCGGGGTACCCGGTGGGGCCCCTCCGCCTCCCCCTCTGCCCCATCTCGGAGGCACACCGGAGGGAGCTGCGGGAGGCCATGGAGCGCTCAGGGGTCCTCCCGGCCCTCACACCCTCCCCGGCTCAGAGCTCCAGGATCATGACGTAGTTTTTCAGCAAAATTCCGCCCCGCTCCACCTCCTGCTCCCGCAGCAGGGCGTAGCCCCGGGCGACAAAGAATGGACGGGCGGTGATGGAGGCGTGGGTCTCCAATCGGCGCACCCCGGCCGCCCGGGCACAGGCCTCGGCGGCATCACACAGGGCGGTGCCCACGCCCCTTCGCTGGGCGTCCTTGTGGACGTAGAGCCGGTCCAGATATCCGGCCTCCACGTCCAGGTCGGCAAAGCCCACGATGTGCCCGTCCTCCTCCGCGATCCAGGTCCGGTGGGCCTGAAAGGACGCGTCCCAGGCCGAAAGGTCCGGGTGCCCCGTGGCCCAGACCCGGCACTGCTCCGCGGTATAGTCCCGCCGGTTCACGCTGTGGACGGTCTGGTAAAAGAGCTCCGCCAGCGCCGATACGTCAGAAGGGCGATAAGGTCGAAGATTCATGATGGACTCCTTTCTTTTGGGTAGAAAAGGACTCTGCTTTGTAAGAAGCAGAGTCCTTTTTTCGCTTTTATGGTTCATTGGTTGGATCGTCCGGCCCTTCCGGCGGGATCACCTCCGGCTCGCCGCCCTTGACGGGGCGAATGCCCTTCTGGGTGAGGCGCGCCCGGGTCCACTCGCCTACCAGCGCATAGATCACCGCAAAGGTGGGCACGCCCAGCAGCATCCCGGGGAAGCCGAACAGGCCTCCGCCCACCACAATGGAGATGAGCACCCAGAAGGCCGAGATCCCGGTGCTGTCGCCCAGGATCTTGGGACCGAGGATGTTCCCGTCGAACTGCTGTAGGGCCAGGGCCAGGATGCCGAAGCGCAGGGCCTGCCAGGGGTCCACCAGCAGCAGGATGAGCACGCAGGGGACCGCGCCCACGATGGGGCCGAAGAAGGGGATCACATTGGTCACCCCGATGACCACGCTGATGAGCACCGGGAATTCGATCCGCAGGAGCGAGGTCAGGAAAAAGCACAGCACGCCGATGATGGCGCTGTCCAGGATCTTTCCGTTGATGAAGCCGGAGAAGATGCCGTTGGCCTGGGCACACACGGTGATGAGCCGATTGGCCTTTCTGGTGGGCAGAATCGCATAGACCAGCTTTTTGGACTGAAGGGACAGGCGGTCCTTGTCCAGCAGCATGTAGACCGAGGAGATCACGGTGGTGATGGCCGAGATCACGCCGGACACCACCCCGCTGCCCACGGCCACGCCCATGCTCAGCACATAGGGCACCGCCTTGGAGAGCATGTTGGACAGGTTCGTCATGATGTCCTTATAGGAGGAATTCAGGTCCAAAAGGAACTCGTTGAGGGCATTCTGGTCGATATTCAGCTGGATCGCCGCCTCCTGCATCCAGGTGTTGATATTCAGGAAAAAGCTCTGGATGATGCTGTACAGCGCCACGATGCTCTGCACGATCTGGGGCAGGATGAGCTTGACCAGAACGGCCAGCAGCGCGATGACCAGGAGATACACCAACAGCACCGCAAGGCCCCGCCGGCATTTGAATCGATAGAAGACCTTCTGCTCAAAATAGTTGGTCGGGCCGTTGAGGAGGTAGGCAAAGGCAAACCCCACGATAAACGGCATCAGCACGCCGGTGATCATGGAGACCACCCCGCGCACCATATCAAAATGGGAAAAGATCAGGTAAAACGCGATTCCGGCCAGGACTACCAGCAGATTGGACCACATGCGCTCGTCCAGCGAGAACCATTTCTTCTTTTCCTTCACAGGCATTCCACCCTTCTCATCGGTACTGGTCCGGCAAATCAGCCCAGCAGGGCACGGTGGAACACTTTCTTGCCCTTCTTGATCATGAGGCCCTCGTCGCCGAAGGAGGCGGCGTCAAAGGCGGCGTTCACGTCGGAGACCTTCTCGCCGTTGACCGACACACCGCCCTGCTCCACCAGACGGCGGCCTTCCTTCTTGGAGGGGACCAGACCGCACTTGAGGAGCAGATCCAGCACGCCGATGGAGCCGTCGGTCAGGTCGCCGGTCTCCAGCGTGGTGGTGGGCACGTTGCTCATGTCGCCGCCGCCCACGAAGAGGGCCTTGGCGGCGTCCTGGGCCTTCTGGGCCTCCTCGGTGCCGTGGACCAGCTGGGTCAGCTCAAAGGCCAGGATCTCCTTGGCGGTGTTGAGCTGGGCGCCCTCCCAATGGTCCATCTCGTCGATCTGCTCGATGGGCAGGAAGGTGAGCATCCGCAGGCACTTGAGCACGTCGGCGTCGCCCACGTTGCGCCAGTACTGGTAGAACTCGTAGGGAGAAGTCTTGTTGGGGTCCAGCCACACGGCGCCGGACTGGGTCTTGCCCATCTTCTTGCCCTCGGAGTTGAGCAGCAGAGTGATGGTCATGGCGTGGGCGTCCTTGCCCAGCTTGCGGCGGATGAGCTCGGTGCCGCCCAGCATGTTGGACCACTGGTCGTCGCCGCCGAACTGCATGTTGCAGCCGTAGTGCTGGAAGAGGTGGTAGAAGTCGTAGGACTGCATGATCATGTAGTTGAACTCCAGGAAGGACAGACCCTTCTCCATGCGCTGCTTGTAGCACTCGGCCCGCAGCATGTTGTTCACCGAGAAGCAGGCGCCCACTTCCCGCAGGAGCTCCACATAGTTGAGCTTCATGAGCCAGTCGGCGTTGTTGACCATCTGGGCCTTGCCCTCGCCGAACTCGATGAAGCGCTCCATCTGCTTCTTGAAGCAGTCGCAGTTGTGCTGGATGGTCTCGGGGGTCATCATCTGGCGCATGTCGGTGCGGCCGGAGGGGTCGCCCACCATGCCGGTGCCGCCGCCGATGAGGGCGATGGGCCGGTTGCCCGCCATCTGGAGCCGCTTCATCAGGCACAGGGCCATGAAATGGCCCACGTGGAGGGAGTCGGCGGTGGGGTCAAAGCCGATGTAGAATACCGCCTTGCCCTCGTTGATCATCTTGGAGATCTCCTCCTCGTTGGTCACCTGGGCGATCAGGCCGCGGGCCTTCAGTTCTTCGTAGCAAGTCATCTTCCATTCTCCTTTGATCGGATTCTGATGGGAATCCGTTTTGTTACAGTTTAATAGAGCCGCGTTCCGCAGTGGGGACATTTGGGGTCGTCCAGATCATGGAGCGTTCCGCAGACAGGACAGCGGGTCTGGGCGATACCGGAGCCGGAGCTGCCGGAAGCGCTCTCATCCAGGTAAAAATCCAGCCGGCGGCAGTTCTGGCAGCACCAGACCTCGACCGGCAGGAGATTCTCCCCGTCGAAATGCTCCAGGTTGCCCCGCAGATGCCAGCCGGGAGCACCTTTCTTCAGAAAATGCGATCCCATGGGCGCCATCGTACCGCCGCAGCGGATGCAGGTATCCCGCTCCATATTCTCCCCCCGTTTCGCAAAAAAACGCCCTCTGTCCCCATTCGGACAGAGGGCGTGGATCACGCGGTACCACCTCTGGTTCGTCTCCCCCTCACGGCGGGAGACCTCGTCGAGTGCCATCACACTCCCAGCGCGATAACGGGCGCACCCGACCCTCCCTACTTGACCTGAGCGTTCAGGGGGCTGCTCCGGGGTGTATTCACGGCGTCCGCTCTCCTCTTTTCACCGATCCAGAGGCTCTCTTTGCAGCGGTGGGGCCGTTACTTCTCCCCATCATCACAGTGATTGAGATGTATTATAGCGCAGTCCTCCCGGTTTGTCAAATGGAGATTTCCGCGTGCGGCGGACAGTCAGCGCCCCCGTCTGGCCGCCTTGTACCCCTCGGCGGCCGAGAGCAGCTCCTCCGCTCCGGCCAGGATGGCCGGGGTGATGTGGGCCCCGCCGGTGAGCCGGGCCAGCTCCTCGGTCCGCCGGGTGCGGGTCAGGAGCTCCACCTCAGTGTAGGTCCGCCCCTTCCGCTCCCCCTTCACCACGGAGAAGTGGGTGTCCGCCATGGCGGCAATCTGGGGCAGATGGGTCACGCAGAGCACCTGCTTGTGCCCCGCCACGTCGGCCATCTTCTCGGCCACCTTCTGGGCCGCCCGGCCGGACACGCCGGTGTCCACCTCGTCAAAGATCAGCGTGGCCACCGCCTCATTTTCCGCCAGCACGTTCTTGAGGGCCAGCATGATGCGGGAGAGCTCGCCGCCCGAGGCGATGCGCTGGATGGGCTTGAGGTCCTCCCCCACGTTGGCCGACATGAGGAACTGCACCTCGTCCATGCCGGTCTCATCCATGCCAAACTCCCCGCCCTTGGGGGAAAAGTCCACCTGAAAGCGGACCTTGGGCATGTCCAGCTGGCGCAGCTCGGACTGGATGCGCTCCCGCAGGGCCTCGGCCGCCTCCCGCCGCCGGGCCGAGAGGGCCTCGGCCTGGCATTTGGCCTTGGCCAGGACGGCCGCCTTCCGCTGCTCCAGCTTGGCGATGGTGTCGCTGGAATACTCGATCTCGGAGAGCTCGGCCCGGCATTTCTCCAGATAGGCCAGCATCTCGCTCACGCTGTTGCCGTACTTCTTTTTGAGCCGGTAGAGCACGTCCAGACGGCTCTCGATCTCGTCCAGCTCCCCCGGCTCAAAGGAAAAGGACTCCCGCAGGTCCCGGACCAGCTCGGCCGCGTCCTCGGCAGCGGAGCGCAGCTCCACCAGACGCTCGGTCACCCCGGCGATCTCCTCGCTCATCCCGGACACGCTGGAGAGGGAGCCCTCGGCAGCGGCGATGAGGGAGGCCGCTCCCTCCCGCTCGTCGTCCCCGGAGAGGGCGAAATGGGCCCCCTCCACGGCGGAGATGAGCCGCTCGGCGTTGCGCAGCAGGGTGCGCCGCTCGGTGAGGCTCTCCTCCTCGCCCTCCTTCAGGTCGGCCCGCTCCAGCTCGCCGATCTGGAAGTGGAGGCTGTCCATCCGCCGGGACTTGACCGCGTCGTCCATCTGGAGGGAGGCGATCTCCCGGCGGATGGCGGTCAGCTCCCGAAAGGTCTCCTGATAGGGGGTCAGAAGGGCTTCGGTCTCCCCGAAGCTATCCAGATAGGACAGGTGGCAGCTCTCATCCAGCAGCTGCTGTCCATCGTGCTGGCCGTGGATGTTGACCAGCTGCTGCCCCAGCTCCCGCAGCTGGCTCACATTGAGGAGCCGCCCGTTTACCCGGCAGATATTCTTTCCGTCGCTCTGGATCTCCCGCTGGATGACAAGGCTCCCGCTCCCATCCAGGGAGAGGCCGTTCTCCTCCAGCCAGGGCATGGGCTGGACCTGGGTGAACTGGGCCTCCACCCGGGCGCTTTTCGCCCCGGTACGGATGAGATCCCGGCTGGTCCGGGCGCCGATGATGGCGCTGATGGCGTCGATCACAATGGATTTGCCCGCGCCGGTCTCGCCGGTGAGGACATTGAAGCCGGAATCGAACTGGATATCCACCGACTCAATGACCGCAATATTCTCGATGTGAAGCAGAGAGAGCATGGCATACCTCCAAAGGGATGGCGGCGGATTTATTTCAGCATCTTGTGGATCTCGTCGCAGAATTCGATGGCCGACTCGTTGGTGCGCATGATGAGGATGGCGGTGTCGTCGCCCGCCAGGCTGCCCACCAGATCGGCGATCTCCATTCCGTCGATGGCCGCCGCCGCCGCCGAGGCGAGACCCGGCATGGTCTTGAGCACCACGATGTTCTGCGCCACATCAAAGGAGGTCACGCCCTCCTTGAAGATGGTGCGCAGGCGTCCGGCCAGGTTCAGGGACACCTTGCGCTCGGACACGGCATAGCGGTAAGTACCAAAGCCGGTCAGCTCCTTGATGAGATGGAGCTCCTTGATGTCCCGGGAGATGGTGGCCTGGGTGGACTGCACCCCCCGCGCCCTCAGCTCGGCCAGAAGCTGGTCCTGGGTCTCTACGTCGTGCTCTTCAATGATACGAAGGATCTCCTGTTGACGCTTTCCCTTCATATTACATCCTCCCCAGTTTCTGCGTGATGATTTCGTAAAAGCTCCGGCCGGTCAGCCGGACCAGGTTGGTCTTGGTGTCAGCCTGCCGGATGTGCATGATGTCGCCCCCGTTGAGCTTGAAGGCCTTTCCGCCGTCCACCGAGAGATAGGCGGTCTTCCGGCTCATGGAGCGCATCCGGACGGTCACGGCCCGGCGGTGGTCCAGCACGAAGGAGCGGGCGTTGACCACGTGGGGGCAGATGGGCGTGACGATGATGTTTTCCGCCGTGGGCTCCACGATGGGTCCCCCTGCGGACATGGAGTAGGCGGTGGAGCCGGTGGGGGTGCTGATGATGACGCCGTCCCCCGAGAAGGCGGTGATGGGCACCTTGTCGCTGCGCACCTCCATCTCCACCACCCGGGCTACCGCGCCCTTGGTGATGACCGCGTCGTTGAGGGCCAGGTCGGAGAAGACGGTCTTTCCGTCCCGGCGGATCTCCACCATGAGCATCATACGGGACTCCACGGTGTATTTTCCCACCGCCAGCTTGGAGAGAAGGGAGAGCTCGCTCTGCTCCACCTCGGCCATGAAGCCCACGCTTCCCATGTTGACCCCCAGGATGGGGATGCCGAAGGCGTTGGCGTCCTTGGCGGCGTGGAGGATGGTCCCGTCCCCGCCGAAGCAGATGAGGATATCGGCGTCGGGCAGCTCCTTCTGCATGTCGCAGCACTCCACCTGCCGGGGAAATTTGATGTCGGTCCCCTCGGTGGAGAAGGGCAGGCAGATCCGGGTATCCACCCCGGCGTTGTTGAGAATGCGGGCGGCAGACTGGGCCGCTTTCAATCCCTTATCCCGGAATGGATTGGGGCTGAGTACAATCTTCACGGCGTATGCTCCTCCAATGTCTCATGAGATTCGGCCACCAGAGCCTTCAGATCTCCGCTCCAGTCCTCGCCCGCGCCCACCGTCAGATAGCCCAGATATTCGATGTTCCCCTCCGGTCCCTTGATGGGAGAGTAGGTCATGTCCCGCACGGTGAAATCCGCCTCTCTGGCGTGCTCCAGAAAATGCTCCAGGACCTCCAGGTGGACCTTGGGGTCCCGGACGACCCCCTTCTTGCCCACCTTGTCCCGGCCGGCCTCAAACTGGGGCTTGACCAGGCAGACCACGGAGCCGTCCTCCTTCAGGACCCCCCGCAGGGCGGGCAGGATCAGGCGCAGGGAGATGAAGGAGACGTCCACCGAGGCAAAGTCCAGCTCGTCGGGCACCTGCTCATGGGTCAGGTACCGGGCGTTGGTCCGCTCCAGCGCCACCACCCTGGGGTCGCTGCGGATCTTCCAGTCCAGCTTTCCATACCCGGTGTCCACCGCATAGACCTTGGCCGCGCCGTTTTGCAGCATACAGTCGGAAAAGCCGCCGGTGGACGCGCCGATGTCAGCGCAGATCTTGCCGTCCAGGCGGACGGGAAAGACCTTCATGGCCTTCTCCAGCTTCAGCCCGCCCCGGCTCACATAGGGGATGGCCTTCCCCCGCACTTCGATCTGGGCGTCCTCCGCAATGGAGGCCCCCGCCTTGTCCACCCGCTGGCCGTTGACAAAGACCAGGCCACTCATGATGGTGGCCTGCGCCTTCTGCCGGCTCTCAAAATATCCCTGTTCCGTCAGCAGCACATCAAGTCTCTTTTTTGCCATGCCGCAGAACCTCCTCCGCACGTTTTGTCAGTTGTTCCGCCCGCAGTCCGCACAGCTCGCGCAGCTGTTCCACGGTGCCGTGGGGAATGAATCGGTTGCCAAGATTCTGTAAAGCAATTCCCTTTACAGGTATGTTTTGCAGCAGCAGATCGGCCGCCAGACGCTGGCCGATGCAGTTGGAGGCATTGCTCTCCTCCGCCACCAGAAGGTAGCCGGTTTTCCGGACGGAATCCAGGATGGGAGCGGGGTCGAACGGTGTAATGCGTCCTACCTTTACAACCTCTGCTTCTATGCCCAATTCCGCCAGCTGCGCGGCGCTCTGGAGCACCTCGTTGATGAGGGTGCCGTACCCCACCAGCGTGAGGTCCCCGCCGGTGCGCAGGATCGCGGTCTCCGGTCCGGCGTCGCCCCGGTACTCCCCTTCGCCGCCCCGGGGATAGCGCAGAGCCACCGGGCCGGTACACTGGAAGAGGGCGTAGCGGAGCATGGAAGAGACCTCCGCAAAGCTGGCCGGGCACAGTACCGTCATCCCGGGGATGGTGTCCAGGAAGGCGGGGTCCAGAGTGCCGTGGTGGGTCTCGCCGTCGGCGCCCACCAGGCCGGCCCGGTCCACCCCAAAGACTACATGGAGGCCCTGGATGCCCACATCGTGGACCAGCATGTCATAGGCCCGCTGCAGGAAGGAGGAGTAGACGGCAAAGACCGGGAGCATCCCCTGCTTGGCCATGCCGGCCGCCATGGAGACCGCATGTCCCTCCGCGATCCCCACGTCAAAGGAGCGCTCCGGAAAACGTTCAAAGAAGTCGTGGAGCCCGGTCCCGGGGACCATGGCGGCCGAGATGGCGCATACCCGCTCATCCTCTTCCGCCAGGGCGCACATGGCCTCTCCAAAGGCCTTGGAGAAGTCACGCTTGGAGGGCTGGACCGGCTCACCGGTCTCCAGACAGAACCGGCTCACACCGTGGAACCGGTCCGGATTGCGCTCGGCAGGTGCATAGCCTTTTCCCTTTACAGTTCTGATGTGGAGCAGGACTGGACCGTCGATGTCCTTGGCGTACTGGAGCAGACGGGTGAGCCTGCGCACATCGTGGCCGTCCACCGGTCCCAGATAGGTGAAGCCCATCTCCTCGAACATACTGCACGGGAGGAGGGTGCCCTTGATGGCCGTCTTGAGCTTGTGGGTGAACCGGTAGATATGCCCTCCGCCGGGCAGCTTCCCCATCAGCTTCCGGTAGCCCTTTTTAAAGCGCAGGTACTGAGGCTTGAGCCGCTGGCGGGCCAGGTGCTCGGCCACGCCGCCCACGTTTTTCGTGATGGACATGCCGTTGTCGTTGAGGATCACGATGAGGGGCTCCTTGCTGTCCCCGGCGTTGGAGAGGCCCTCATAGGCCAGTCCCCCCGTGAGCGCGCCGTCGCCGATGAGGGCCAGGACATGGTACTTCTCCCCCATCCGGGTCCGGGCGTGGGCCATGCCCACCGCCACCGACACGGAGTCAGAGGCATGCCCCGCGATGAATGCGTCGTGGACGCTCTCCGACGGCTTGGGAAAACCGGCCAGACCGCCAAAGGTACGCAAGGTCTTCATGGCCTCCCTGCGGCCGGTCAGCATCTTATGGATGTAGCACTGGTGTCCCACATCGAACAGGATGCGGTCCCGGCTGGTGTCAAAGACCCGGTGGATGGCCACCGTGATCTCCACTGCACCCAGGTTGGAGCCCAGGTGTCCTCCGGTCTGTGAGACGATTTGCAGCAGATCCCCCCGAAGACGGGCGCACAGCGCCTCGGCCTCGGCATCGCTGATATGATGCAGATCGGGAATGTTATCCTCGAATGTAATGATACTACCGCCTCCATATGCTCGGTGTGAGATCCACCGCGCTCTATTACTCAACAAAAATTTTCTTTTGTGGAGTAATTCGGTCAACCCCACAGCCAGACGCCGCCCAGACCGATGGCAATGCCCAGCAATCCGCCCATCAGTACCTGGAACGGCGTATGTCCCAGCAGCTCCTTGAGTTCTTTACCGAAAAACTCCGGCCGCATTTCCTTCCAGTGATCCATCATGTAGTTGAGGATCTTGGCCTGCTCTCCCGCGGCCCGCCGGACGTTGGACGCGTCATACATCACGACGATGGCCACCACCGCGGCAATGGCAAAGGTGACGGTGCTGAAGCCCTCCACCATGCCCACCGAGGCCGCGCAGGAACAGACAAAGGCCGAATGGGAGCTGGGCATCCCTCCGCTGGAGAGGATGTGGCGCCAGTCCCAGCGGTGCTTGGTAATGAGCACCGTCAGGGCCTTCAGCACCTGCGCCATCGCCCAGGCCAGGATGGAGAGATTCAGGATCAGATTTCCGGTCAGAACATCGGTCACATTCTTTACGTTCATGGACAGCGCCCCGTTTCTCAGTTCTTGCGTCCCACCAGGGACTCCGCCAGCCAGCACAGGAAAGACGGATCGGGGAAGGCAGAGAGCGCCTCCATCGCCTCCTGTGTCAGCTTTGCCACCAGCTCCCGGCAGGTCTCGACTCCCTTGAGGGTGACAAAGGTGGTCTTTTCATTCTCCTGATCGGAACCGAGGGGCTTGCCCATCAGGGTCTCGTCCCCCTCCACGTCCAGAATGTCGTCCTGGATCTGGAAGGCAAGGCCCAGCTTCTGGGCGTAGCGGCGGACCGCGGCGCGCTGGTCCTCGCTGCCCCCGGCCAGGATGCAGCCCATCTCGGCGGCCGCGGAGATGAGCGCGCCCGTCTTGAGCTGCTGCAATTCCTCCACTTCCGCCAGGGCCAGGGCATGTCCCTCACCGGCCATGTCCAGCACCTGTCCGCCCACCATGCCCCGGGCACCTGCGGCGCGGGCCAGGCAGCCCGCGGCGGCCACGATGCGCTCGGCAGGCAGGTCCACCTGGGCCTCCAGCATGGTCTCAAAGCAGGCGGTGAGGAGCCCGTCTCCGGCCAGCACCGCCGTGGCCTCACCGTAGACCTTGTGGTTGGTGGGCCGGCCCCGGCGCAGATCGTCATTGTCCATGCAGGGCAGGTCGTCGTGAATGAGAGAATAGGTGTGAAGCATTTCTACTGCACAGGCAAAGGGCAGCACCGCTTCCGCGTCGCCGCCGCACATCCGGCAGGTCTCCAGAAGCAGGATGGGGCGCAGCCGCTTCCCGCCCGCCAGGAGGCTGTACTCCATGGCGTCATAAATATCTCCATGGGGCTCTCGTCCCGCAAAGCACTGCCGGAGCCAATGCTCCACCTGTTCCCGGTCCTGCTGCATTCTCTCTGCGTGGGTCATACCGTCCCCTCCTTGTCCATGGGCTCCTCCACCGGAGCGCCATCCGGCCCGGCGGTCAGCTTACGGACCTTCTGCTCCGCCCGGTCCAGCATGGTGGTACATTTTTTCATAAGCGCCGTTCCCTCTTCAAAGAGGGTCATGGATTCCTCCAGCGGCGCGTCGCCCTGCTCCAGCTGGCGGACGATCTCCTCCAGCCGGGCGGCAGCCTGTTCAAAGGTCAGCTTTTTTTCCGCCATTGCGATACTCCTTTTGTATGCGTCGTCTGCTCTACCCGGCAGTCGATGGAACCGTCCGCCACCGTCAGCGACAGCCGCTGTCCTGGCTCCACCGCCCGGCTGGAGCGCAGGATATGCCCGTCCTCCGTCTTGGGGATGGCATAGCCCCGGCCCAGTACCTTCAGCGGGCTCATGGCGTCCAGGGCGGCGGCCAGACGGGCCAGGCGCTCCCGTTCCCCACTCAGGGCGGCAGAGAGACCGTGGCCCAGCCGCTCTCCCTGATAGCTAAGCCAGGTCCGGCGGTCCATAATCTGCGCCATGGGATCCCGGAGGACCCGGCGCTCAGCCATGCGCTCCAGCCGGGTGCGGGAGAGCTCCAGCTTGCGCTCCATGGCGCGGTTCATGCGCCGCTCCAGCTGAAAGAGGGCGGCGTACACGTCGTTTTGATCGGGGACGGCCAGCTCCGCCCCGTTGGAGGGCGTGGCTGCCCGCACATCGGCCACAAAGTCGGCGATGGTCACGTCGGGCTCATGCCCCACGGCAGAGATCACCGGGATCTCCGAGGCGAAAATGCTCCGGGCCACGTCCTCGTCGTTGAAGGCCCACAGGTCCTCCATGGACCCGCCGCCCCGTCCGGTGATGATGAGGTCGGCCACCCGGTGGCGGTTGGCCCAGGCCAGGGCGGCGCAGAGCTCGCCTGGGGCCTCGCTCCCCTGCACCCGCACCGGGATGACCACCACCTCGGCCATGGGCCAGCGGGCGTTCAGGATGCGCAGCATATCCCGCACCGCCGCCCCGGCAGGCGAGGTGATGAGGGCGATTTTCCCGGGAAATTTGGGCAGCGGCTTTTTCCGGGCAGGGTCAAAGAGTCCCTCCCGGTAGAGCTTTTCCTTGCACTGCTCAAAGGCCAGATGGAGGTCGCCGATGCCGTCGGCCGTCAGCTGGCTGCAATAGAGCTGGTACTGCCCGTCCCGAGGGAATACCGTGATGCGGCCGTAGGCGATGACCTTCATGCCGTTCTGGGGGCGGAAGCGCAGGTTGACCGCCTCCCGCCGGAAGAGGACGCACCGGATGGCTCCCTCCGCGTCCTTCATGGAAAAATAGTGGTGTCCCGAGGGGTAGAGCTTATAGTTGGAGATCTCCCCCCGAATAAAAACGCCGGACAAAAGCTTGTCGCCGTCCAGCATGCTCTTGATATACTGGTTGACCTGGGTCACGGTATAGACCGGCGTCCCGCTCACGGCGTATCCCCTCCGTTCCGCAGCCGGTGGGCCAGGATGGCCACGCCCATGGCGTTGTCGGTGGAATAGCGGGGCTCAGCAAAGGCGGCCTGGCAGGCGCGGGTCATCACGTCCCGCAGGATGCGGTTGGAGGCCACCCCGCCCGAGCAGAGCACGGGCAGGCCGGGATAGGCCTTCTGGGCCTCCAGCGTTGCCCGGCGCACCACGTCGGAGACGGTGTTCAGGACAAAGCGGGCGATGTCGGCCCCCTCTCTCCCCTGCTCCGCCATGGCGCGGCTCTTGTTCTCCATCCCCGAGAGGGAGAAGGTCAGGCCGTTCAGGCGCACGGGGAACCGCTCCTTGCTCTCCGAGGCGGCGGCCAGGGCGTCCAGCCCCTTCCCCGCCGGGAAGGGAATGCCCAGCAGGACCCCGGTCCGGTCAATGAGCTGTCCGGCCGAGATGTCGCTGGTGCCCCCCAGCTTTTCCGCGTGGACGTTCACCCCATCGGGGGTCACATGGAGCAGCTCCGTGGTGCCGCCCGACAGGTGCCACGCCAGGAAGGGCTTGTCCAGCAGCTCCATCCGCCCGGCCGACCACGCGGCGGCCGCCAGGTGCCCCTGCTGGTGGGAGACGGCATAGAACGGGACCCCCAGCGTATCTGCCAGGGCCCGCCCCTGCCCCTCTCCGGCCAGGAAGCAGGGCATGTAGGAGCCCTCTACCGCCCGGGGGCGGGTGCTGGCCGCCACGGCGGCGATGTCGTGCAGCTCCCCCTGCTCCCGCAGGGTGGCAAAGAGGGCGGGCAGACGCTTGACGTGCTGAAAGAGCGCGTCGCTCTGCCGCAGGCCCAGAGAGCCCTCCGCCACCTCGAGAAGCCGTCCGGCATTGGTGCCGCTTGTCCCGTCAAAGACGGCCACCGAGGTGGTATAGTTGCTGGTATCCAGCCCCAGGCAGCGCAGCGTGCTCATCCTTCCGCGCCGTCCTGCTTGGCGGGAGCGGCCCCCCGCTCGGGCGGGCACTCGTTGCGGACAAAGGAGCCCAGGATGCCGTTGACAAAGGAGACCACCTCGGGCTCCAGATAGTGCTTGGCCATCTGCACGGCCTCGTTGATGGCCGCGGCATTGGGGATATCCTGCATATAGAGGATCTCATACATGGCCACGCGCATGATGGAGACGGCCACGCGGGGGATGCGGGCGTACTTCCAGCCGATGGCATAGCGGGAGATATACTCGTCCAGCTCGGGGCAGTGGTCGTATACGCCCTTCACCAGCGTGCGGATGTAGGCCTGCTGCTTGTCGTCGGGAAACTCCGCATAGAGCGGCTCTTCCTCCCCGATCTGAGCAAAGACCGGACGGGTCAGCATGTGTTCCAGCAGCTCATCGGCGGTCTCGTTGGAAAATCCAAGCTCAAAGGAGAAGTGCACCGCGATTTCCCGGGCATTGGTTCTGGTCATTCGTGATTCCTCCAATCCGGGCGCCTGGCCCGGTCAATAAAATTTCGGTTCATATCCATAATATCCACTCTATTATACACAGGAACCCTCAAAAAGAAAACCCTTTCTTTTCCTCCGGCGCAGAAAAACACGCGGAAGAGATCCTGGGATCTCACCCGCGTGTCTTTGCTCTGGATATTTAGGCCTTTTTCAGCTCCCGCTCGAAGGCGATGCCGCCCACATTGATATTCACGCACTCCACATGCAGTCCGCTGGTATTTCCAATGGCGCTGAACACAGCCTCCTGTACGGCCTTGGCCACCTCGGGGATGGTATAGCCGTATTTCAGGAAGATGGAGACCTCTACACTGACGCTGGACTCATTCACAGCGATATGGACACCCTTGGACAGGTTCTTTTTGCCCAGAAGCTCCGCCAGGTCGGAACCCAGATTGGGGGCCAGGCTGGCCACGCCCTCGGTCTCCAGGGCGGCGGCGGCGGCAATGACAGCCAGGACTTCCTCCGATATATGGATATTTCCCAGCTCGTCCGGACGGGAAACGTATTCTCTTGCATCGGCCATTGCAGGTCACGCTCCTTTTTTGTACAACTCCAAAGTTGCTGCTCTTTTTGGTATTGTACCACAGAAGCCGGAAAATACCAACAGATTTTTTTGAAACTGTGCCGGTGCCTTAGGGTTCGGCCTCGATGATCTTGATCTGGCTGGCCGCCAGACCGGTCTCCCCGGTGACGATCTCGGTGATCCGGGCCACGTCGGCGTCGGTGAGGCCCTCCTCGGTGGCGGCCACGACGATGCTGGCGCTGTTCTCGTTGAGGAAGGCCACGCAGTCGGTATACCCCTTGGCGGTGACCAGATTCTCCACCTGGGCCTCGGAGACCGTGAAGTCTGCCATGGTCTCGATGGCGGCGGTCATCTCCTGCTTCATGGTCTCGTCCGCAGTCTCACTCTCGGCCGACTGCTGGAGGATGGACAGCGCGCTGTCCCGGGCCTGCTGGCGGTTGAGCCGGGCGGAGGCGAAATACCCGCTCTCCTCCTCACTCACGGTGGGGGCGGCGCTGGCGCTGGGGGCGGGAGAGACGCTGTGCTCGGCGGTCTCCCCCTCGGTTCCGGCTGAGAGGAGCGGGTCGTTGGTCTGTCCGCCCACCAGGGCCGCCTGTCCCAGCACCTTCCCCGTGTCGGCGCTCTCCTGATTATAGGACCAGTTCAGATAGACCGCCACACACACAAAGAGGACGATGGCGGCCACCACCGCATTGCGTTTCCACAGTTTCATACTCATTTTCCTCACTTTCCATTACAAATCGAAATTTTATCGGAACCCAGCCCCGTCAGGGCGGAAACCGCCTCCACCAGGGAGAGGCGCACCTCTGGATCCCCGCCCCCTGAGCATACCACCAGCGCGCCCCGGAATCGGGGCGAAATCTGCTGTACCGGGACGGCCTCCTCGCTCCCGCTGCCCCGGGAGAGGACCACGGTGCTCTCCTCCTCGCTTCGGGATTGGGCGTCCACCTCGGATTTCCGGTCTTCCGCCCAGATCTGCTTGGTCCCGGCCTCCACCGAGAGCACCACGGTCACCTCTCCCGCCCCTTCGATCTGGGAGAGGGCCTGCTCCAGCTTGTGCTCCAGCTCCGCGGTGGTATCCAGGCTCGCGGTCACCCCCGCACCGGAGGTGGGCACGCTCTCCTTCTCCTCCCCGCCGGGCAGAAGCAAAAGCAGCACGCCCGCCAGGATCACCAGCAGCACATAGCGGTATTTGCTCAGCAGGCCGGGAATCCGCTTCCCCCAGCCCGCAAGATCCAGCTCTCTCATGTCACTCCCTCCGCTTTCTGGTAGATCTGGCGCTCTGCCGGGATGGCAAAGTCCGCCTCGATGCGCCGGGTCAGCGCCTGGCGCTGCTGCTGGCTGAGCTCTCCCGCCACGGTGACCTGATAGGGGACGGGATAGCCGTCCTCCCCCGCCCGGGTCTCCACGGCGACGGAGCATGCGATGCCCAGGTCCTCCGCCTTGTCCGAAATATATGCGACTGCCTTCTCCTCTATGAGTGCTTGGAGCACATCGGCGCTGTTGTTCTGAAAGGCCTCCACCTCCTCCACCGGGAGATGGTATTCGCTCAGCGCCCGGGAGAGGGCGTCCTGGTCCAGCGTCAGCACCGGACCCAGGGCAGCCAGCAGCAGGACCAGTCCGCCGGTGAGCCGTCCCACCCGGCGGATGGCGCCGCCGGGCATCAGGCTCTGGGCCGCCGCCACCAGCAGGGCCGCGGCGGTGATACCCAGAAGCCAGGCTTTGATCCATGCCAGCACCGCTATCCACCTCCCATCGTAACGGTGATGGCCGAGACCAGCGACACCAGCAGCAAGAGTGCGCTGGCTCCGGTCATCCCCAGCACCAGTCCAAAAGCGCCGCCGATCCGGTCGATGAGCGCGGACATCCGTCCGCCCGACACGGTAGCGGCCAGCGCCGCCGTCAGTTTGTAGACCAGGTAGTGGACCCCCAGCTGCAAAAAGGGCACCACGCACAGGGCCAGCACCCCCAGCATCCCGAAGATCCCCACCGTATTGCGCAAAATACCCGCCCCGGCCAAAACCGTCTCGGCCGCGTCGGAGAGGATGCCCCCCACCACCGGCACCATGCCGGAGATGGTCAGCTTGGCCGCCTTGAGGGTCATGGCGTCGGCACTTCCCGCGATGACGCCGCTCACGGTCAGATAGCCCACAAAGGTCAGCAGCACCCCGGTCAGAATGGACCGCACCGCCCATTTCAGAAGGTCGGCCACCCGTTTGAGCCCCTCGTTCCCCAGGGCGGCATAGGCGGTGCAGGCCGCCACATAGGCGTATACCATGGGCAGCAGGAGCCGCTCGATCAGGGTGAGGAGCACATCGGAGAAGAGCATGGTGGCCAGCTGCCGGGCGGCTGCACCGCTCGGTGCGCCGCTGGCGGCCGCGGCCGCCGTGATGGTGGGGAGCAGCACCTTGGAAAAGCCCCCCATCTGCTCCAGCGCCTCCCGGCCCATGCCCACCAGGGCGTGAACGTCGGCCACCGCCACCGCGGTCACCGCCAGAGCGCCCACCAGGGCCCCGGCATCCAGCTCGCCCGATGAGCCCACGCTCTTGGAGAGCTCCTCCACCAGGGCACACAGCACCACCACCGCCAGCAGCAGCACGCCGCTGCGCACCGCCTTGCGGAGAATGCCGGGCACCGCGCCGCTCCCGGTATCCAGGATTTTCGTCAGCCCCTCATTGAGGTCCACCCCCTCCGAGAGATCCAGGCCGGAGAGCTCAGAGGACGCGGCGTCCTGGAGCTCGTCCAGCTCCAGTGCGGCCGCCTGCTGCTCCAGCACCTCCTCCGTGTCGGCCGCCCGGGCCGCCGGAAGCAGGGAGAACAGCAAGGTCAGACAGAACACCGTCACCAGCAGCTTTAAAAGAGCCCGCTCAGCGTGTCCAGCACGGAGCGCAGCAGCGGGACCGACACGCACAGGGCCATGGCGGCCCCCGCCGTCTCCACAAAGGAGGCGATGCCCCCCTCCCCCGCGTCCCGGCACAGCTCGGCGGTGATCTTGGTGAGAATGGAGATCCCCACCGTCTTGAGCACCGGGGAGAGCACCGCCGGAGAGAGCCCGGCCAGCTCGCTCAGGCTGTCCAGCAGCATCCCCAGGCCGGACAGCGCCCGGAAGGCCATCCCCAGAATGAGGGCGCCCGCCGCCAGAGCCAGGACCAGCCCAAGCTCCCGCACCTGCTTTTTGACCACGCAGGCGCACAGGGCAGCCGTGATGGCCAGGGCTGCCACCTTTACCATATCGTCCATGGGCCATCACAGTCCAAACAGGGTCTTGACCAGGTCGAAGAGGGCGCTGATCTGCTGCACCACCAGCATCAGCACCACCACCAGACCGGTCAGGGTCACCATGGTCGCCTGCTCGTCCCGCCCGGAGCGGATGAGCACCTGGTTGAGCACCGACACCAGAATGCCGATGGCCGCGATTTTAAAGATCAAATCCACATCCATGCAGTTCTACTTCCTCTCTCCCCGTCAAAGCAGCAGGATGACAAAAAAGGCTCCCGCCGTCACCCCCAACGCTCCATAGAGCCTCCCGTGGCTGTCCCGCTCCCGTTCCGCGCCCTCCAGCTGATGGGAAAGGCGCAGGCGGGCCTGTCCCACGGCCTGCCCCTGTCCATCTCCATCAAAACGGCCCAGCACCTGGCCCAGCTCGGCCAGGATGGCCCGGTCCTCTCCCCGCAGGTCGGGAAGGCTCTCCTCCACCGCGGCGGTCCAGATCTGTCCCAGACTCTCCTCGCCCAGGCGGTCCAGGCCCCCGAGGCACCGGGCGAACAGGGGCCGGGCGGGGGGCGGCGCGCGCCGGGACAGCTCGTCCAGCAATTCCGGGATGGGGGTCAGGCGGAAGGAGAGCTCCCGCTCCATCAGCTCCAGCGCCGTGACCATGGCCCGCAGCTCACTCACCCGTCGGCCCAGCTGAGCCGCCGCCCCAAAGCCGATGGCCCCGGTCCCCGCGGTCACCAGCGCCGCGCCCAACAGACTCAGCATAGCCCGTCCCCCAGGGGGAGCACCTCGTAGCTGCGCCCCGACCCGTTGCGCCGGATCAAAATGACCTGCGAAAAAATGTTCCGCTCCAGCATCCCCCGGTAGAGGGGGCGGCGGCGCAGATCCTCCAATCCGCTTCCGTGGGCGGTGGCCAGGAGGGACACGCCGCAGTTGGCCGCGTGCTCCAGGGCCGCCACGTCAGCGGGGGCGGTGATCTCATCCACCGCCAGCACCTGGGGGTTCATCCCCCGCAAAAGCATCATCAGAGCCTCGGCCTTGGGGCAGCCCTCCAGCACATCGGTGCGGCGGCCCACATCCAGCTGGGGGATCCCCTCCCACAGGGCGGCCAGCTCGCTGCGCTCGTCGGCCACACCCACCCGGATTGCCGTGCCGCCCTCCCCGTCGGAGAGGGCGCGGATCAGGTCCCGGAGCAGGGTGGTCTTTCCGCCCCCGGGGGGCGAGAGGATGAGGGTCCCCTTCACACCCTGCCCGTCCCGTACCTGCCCCAGTACCTCCCGCGCCGCGCCGGGGACCGACCGGGCCACCCGGATACACAGGGAGGAGAGCTGCCGCAGATTATGTACTGCTCCCTCCCGGAGGACCGCCGTCCCGCACAGGCCGATGCGGTGGCCCCCGCGGACGGTGACGAATCCGTTCTGGACCCGGTCCAGGGCCGTGTGGGCCGAGGCCTGGGTCGCTACTTCCAGAATAAGGGAGAGATCCGCGGGACGGACCGCCTCCTCCGCGCCCGGGACACCGTGCTCCCCGGCGGGACCGGAGACCGTCACCGGCTGTCCCGCCCGGAGGCGGATCTCCTCAATGCGGGCCTGCTCGCTGCGGGGCAGGCGCTCCAGGGGAGTGCGCAGCCACGCCGGAAGCAGCGCCGCTGTCTGCCCAAACCGCTCGGCGGGGTCCTGCTGATGCTGTGCCGCCATCTTGTTCACGCTCCTTGTCTTTGGAATGGAGTTCTGGCACATTCTATGAGGGGGAGCGGACCAGTATGACAGCCTGTCCGGATTTTTTGTTTCTCTGCGCGCTCCTCCCCAGAGGGGAAAAATAGAAACAAACCGTAAATTTTCCGGAATGGAGGTGTCAGCCCCGCTAAAATATGGTATGATAAAGTGTTGATCTCTGTGAGAGCCTAAGAGGAAGACGGGAATCTCCCGCCGCGCCTCTCTCCGGCTTCCAAAGAAAGGAATGGTGGCCTATGGCCGAATTGACACGAAGTGAACTCTTTCCCGGCGTCCATCTGACGGCGGTCCATACCGAAAAATTCAAATCCTGCGTCCTGGGGGCGTCCTTCCTGGCCCCGCTGGACCGGACCACAGCGGCCTGCAACGCGCTGGTCCCCTCGGTCCTCCGCCGGGGCACCCAGGAGCACCCGGACATGGAATCCCTGTCTGCCGCACTGGACGAGCTGTACGGCGGCTCCATCGAGCCGGTGGTGCGTACCCGGGGCGAGACCCAGTGCGTGGGCTTCCTGGGGAGCTTCTTGGACGACGCCTACACCCTGGACGGCTCGGCCATCCTGGAGAAGGCCGCCGCGCTCTTGGGGGAGCTCCTCCTCCGCCCCTGCACGGAGCAGGGGGTGTTCCGCCGGGACTATACCGACAGTGAGCGGCAGAACCTGATCGACCGTATCCAGGCCCAGGTCAACGACAAGCGCAGCTATGCCCTCCTGCGACTCAAGCGGGAGATGTGCGCCGGGGAGCCCTTCGGCGTGGACCGCCTGGGCGACGAATCCTCTGCCCGGGCCATCACGCCAGAGAGCCTCTGGGCGCGCTACCAGGATCTGCTGCGCACCGCTCCCATGGAGCTCTATTACTGCGGCTCGGCCAAGCCGGAGCGTGTGGCTGACGCCCTGCGCGCCGCTCTCTCCCAGCTCCCCACCGACGGAGTGCGCATTCCCCTGCCCCGCCCCGCCGCCAAGGAGGCCCCCGCGCAGCCCCGCGAGGTGGTGGAGTCCCTGGACGTCACCCAGGGCAAGCTGACCATGGGCCTGCGTACCGGCTCCACCGTGTGGAGCGAGGACTACCCCGCCCTGCTGCTGGCCAACGCCATTTTCGGCGGCACCACCACCTCCCGCCTCTTCCTGCATGTGCGGGAAAAGCTCTCCCTGTGCTACTACGCCAGCTCCCAGCTGGAGAAGCTCAAGGGCGTGATGCTGGTCTCCTCCGGCGTGGAGTTTGACAAGGTGGGCGAGGCCCGCTCCGAGATCCTCTCCCAGCTGGAGGCCTGCCGGAAGGGCGCATTTGAGGACTGGGAGCTGGAGGGTGCCCGCCGCTCGGTGGTCAGCGCCCTCCACAGCGCCATGGACGCCCAGGCCCGGCTGGAGGATTTCTGGCTGGGACAGGCGGTGGCCGGTCTCACCGAGGACCCGGAGGCCCTGGCCCGCCGGGTGGAGGAAGTCACCCGGGAGCAGGTGGTGGCGGCCTTCTCCTCCCTTCAGCTGGACACCATCTATTTCCTGAAAGGCAGAGAGGCGTGATGCACATGGAAAAAACGATCTATTCCCGGGTGGGAGAGACCCTCTTCCACACCCGGCTCGAGAATGGCCTGCCCATTTATGTGAATGTAAAGCCCGGCTTCCGCAAGGCCTTCGCCTTCTTCGCCACCAACTACGGCGGGATGGATATGCGCTTTCAGCTGGATGGGACCTGGCAGGAGACCCCCGCCGGTGTGGCCCATTTTCTGGAGCACAAGATGTTCGACACCAAGGAGGGCAACGCCCTTCAGGATCTGGCGGCCAACGGCGCCTCTCCCAACGCCTTCACCAGCTCGGCCATCACCGGGTACTATTTTGAGTGCACCGAGAAGTTTGAGGAGAATCTGAAAACCCTCCTCTCCTTTGTCTCAGTCCCCTGGTTCACCCCCGAGAGCGTGGAGAAGGAGCAGGGCATCATCGGCCAGGAGATCCAGATGATCGAGGACGACCCCGAGTGGCAGGTCTTCATCCACCTGCTCTCCGGCCTGTATGAGCACCATCCCATCCGCTTCTCGGTGGCGGGCAGCCGGGAGTCCATCTCCCACATCACCGCCGACACCCTCTATGCCTGCCACAAGGCCTTCTACAATCCCGCCAACATGGTGCTGTGCGTGGCGGGCGATGTGGACCCGGAGCAGGTGGAGCGTCTCGCCCGGGAGATCCTCCCCAAAGATGGGCTCTCCGACATCCCCCGGGATTACGGCGAACCGGAGCCCACCCACGCGGCCCACAGTGTGCAGGAGCTGCGCATGGAGGTCTCCACCCCCATCTTCCAGCTGGGCTTTAAGGCCGACCCCCTCCCCCAGGGGCCGGAGCACCTCAGGGGGGAGCTGATCGGCACTCTGGTCAGCGAGGTCCTGGCCGGTTCCTCCAGCCCCCTCTATGCCCGGCTCTACCGGGAGGGGCTCATCAACAAGAATTTCGGCAGCAGCTTTGAGGCCTATCCGGGCTGCGCCTTCCTGGCCGCGGGCGGCGAGAGCCGCTCTCCCGAGGCCGTGCGGGACGCCCTTCTGGAGGAGGCCCGCCGCCTGAGCGAGGAGGGGGTGGACGAGGCCCTCTTCCTGCGGCTGAAAAAGGCCCTGTACGGCGCCATGGTCCGGAGCCTCAACTCCTTTGAGCACGTCTGCATCGAGCAGGCCCAGAGCCACTTTGCGGGCGTGGATTACCTGGACTTCCCCGCTGTGTTTGACTCCATCGGCAAGGCCGACGTGGAGGAGGCGCTGCGCACCTGGTGCGTCCCTGCCCGCTCCACCCTGGCCGTGGTCCGGCCCAAGGAGGAAGCGCAGGCATGAGTCAGATCGTCACATTCCCGGGATTGGGGCTCTCCTTTGACCTCAATCCCATCCCCTTCTCCATCTTTGGCTGGCCCATCCACTGGTACGGAATCATCATCGCCGCGGGCTTTCTCCTGGCGGTGGCCTACTGTACCCGGGCCAGCAAGCGCTTCGGCATCCAGGAGGACGACCTGCTGGACATGCTGTTCTTTGCCGTTCCCCTGGGCATCCTGGGGGCGCGGCTCTACTACATCATCTTCTATCTGGACCTGTTCCGCACCGCCGACGGCTCCCTGGACTTTGCTAAAATGGTCCGGATCTGGGATGGAGGCCTGGCCATCTACGGCGGCGTGATCGCCTCGGCCCTCACCCTCCTGATCTTCTGCAAGAAACGGCACATCCCCTTCCTGGCCTTTGCGGACCTGGGCGTGTTCGGCCTTCTGATCGGGCAGGCGGTGGGCCGCTGGGGCAACTTCGTCAACGTGGAGGCCTACGGCGGCGAGACCACCCTTCCCTGGCGCATGGGGATCACCGAGGTGGTCAATGGCGTGGAGGTCTACAAGGAGGTCCACCCCACTTTCCTCTATGAGTCCCTCTGGAATCTGGTGGGACTGGTCCTGCTCATTCTCATTGCCCGGAATTGGCGCAAGTTTGACGGACAGATGTTTTACAGCTACCTGGCCTGGTACGGCGTGGGCCGCGGCATGATCGAGGGCCTGCGCACCGACAGCCTCTATTTCTTCGGCACCGGTATCCGGGTCTCCCAGATGCTGGGCTTTGCCTCGGCGCTGGTGGGTATCGCCCTGCTGGTCTGGAATCTGAAGGTGCGCCCCCATACCCCGGAGGAGCTGTGGGTCAACCGCTCCGCCGCGGTCAAGGCCGCCGGGGAGGGCGAACATGGCGGAGATTGACCGAAACGCTGCCGCCCGGGAAGTCCTCTCCTGGGTGCGCGGGGAAGCCGGACGCCTGGAAGTCCGGCCGGGTCTGGCCCTCCTCCTGGTGGAGGACGGATGGGACAGCCGCGCCTTCTCCGCCCAGCTGGAGCGAGAGGGTGAGGAATGCGGCATCTACTGCGAAGCGTACACCTTCCCCGCCCCGCTGCGGGAGGAGGCCGAGGAGCTTCTCCCCCTCCTGGAGACCCGGGGCGACCTCCACTGGGCGGTGCTCCTCCGGCGGGATGGACTGGATCTGAGCGGTCACCTCTCCGCCTCCCTTCTGGAGCGGCTGGAGGTCTGGGGTATCCTGCCCGAGACCATCGCCCGCCTGACCCCGGAAGAGGCGCTCTTCCGCGCCCTTCTGCTGGCCGGGGCCGTGGAGCGCGCCGGACAGGGTAACTGAGAAATATAACCGATAAGATAAGGGAGCGGCACGGTTGAATCAACCGTGCCGCTCCCTTTTTCCGCGCTGTATAGGGGCCGTGGGCCCCATTATTTTTTTCCGGGATTCTGTTCAAAGAGGACCAGATTCAAATCCGGATCGCAGACCGCCAGAAACACATCCTTGGCCGAGTGTATCCGGCGCTCCTTCAACTGTTTTTCCAGCCAGGTCAGATTCAGCCCCATGCGTTTCAGGTTGTCCTCCAGAATTCGGCCGTCCATAATGAGCTCGGTAAAGAGCTGCTCCTGCTTTGGGGACAGGTTCATGTCGTTTGGCGTGGCCGGGCGCTGGCTGCTCACCGGCAGGATGGTGAGCTTTCCATTGTACTCAAACACCGCGGTTTGGATGCTCGTAAGGTCAAAGTATCCCTGCTGGCGGCACATGACCATGAATTCGCTCAGATCCAGCTTGGCCTTCTTCAGGTTCTCACGGTAGAGCTTTCCGCGATCCATCAGAATGGTGGGCGTGCCGTTGAGGTATTTCCGGGCCCTGGGAAGGCGGTTGGACAGAATGCTCAGCAGCACGGTCACCCCTCCGTACAGGAGCATGGCAACCAGCGGCTTCCACGGCTCTTCCAGCTCGGTGGCCATCTCGGCCGCGATGGACCCGACCGTGATTCCGGTGATATAGTCAAAAAAATCCAGCTGGGCGATCTGCTTGTGCCCGATCAGCTTGGCAATCAGAAACAGTGCGCCGAACGATCCGAGCGAGGTGAGGCAGAGAACCAAGAAGCGCATAACATTCCCCCTTTGGGGTAGTTTGCCCACAGCTTCTGCCAATACCCGTTCCAAATACTTCCGCGGCTATATTAGCTCGCATACAGGTCGCAGATGATGCTGACACACTTGTCGATCCCAATTTTTCCGCTGTCCAGACACAGCTGATAGCTGTCGGCATTGCCCCACTCGGTACCCGTGTAGAGCTCGTAATAGGCTTTCCGCTTCCGGTCCTTTTCGTGGAGACGCTGGGCGGGAGACTCCTCTCTCTGCCCATAGACCGACACGATGCGCGCGGCCCGCTGCTCATCCGAGGCGTGGATGAACACGGTCAGGCAATCGGCAAGATCCTGCAAAATGGAATCGGCGCAGCGGCCCACAATGACGCAGGGGCCCTTTTCGGCCAGATCGGTAATGACTTCCTTCTGGGCCAGCCAGATCTTATCCATGGCGGACTGCCCGTCCCGGCCGCGGCTGGACAGGGCGTTTTCATAGAGCTTATCCGACAGGGCGTACTCACCGTATTTTTCCACGAACTCCTTTGCCAGACCGCTCTGCGCCGCGATTTTGTCGATCAGCTCACTGTCATAGCAGGGAATGCCCAGGGTTTCGGCCACCTTTTTGCCGATCGTTCTGCCGCCGCTGCCAAACTCCCGGCTGATGGTGACGATCCGGCTGCCGGATACCGGCGCGGCGGCGGGGGCCTGCTGGTGCATAACTTCCTGCATCACCGATTGCTTGAACCGGGCATACAGGGCCATTGCAATCAGGCAGGAGGCGGTATCGGTGATGGCCTGCACCCACATCAGGCCGTTGACCCCAAAGAGCGCATCCATCAGGAAGCACAGCACGGAGAAGATCACGCCCAGCCGGAGCACGGCCAGAAACAGAGAGGTCTTCCACTTGCCCACCGCCTGGAAAATGGAGTTGTACATATTGAAGAGGCTCATGCCCACCACACACCAGGACCAGCGGGCCAGGAAGACCCCGCCCACCTCGATGGTCTGGGCATCCGGGGTAAAGATCCGTACGATGGTCTCGGGCATGACCTGCACCAGCGCCAGGAAAATCAGGGAGAAGACCAGCAGGATCCGGAAAGAGAGATTGCAGACCTGATGGACCCGCTTGTGGTTCTTTGCCCCGTAGTTATAGCCGATCAAAGGCATCACGCCCTGGGCAATGCCGATGCTGATGTGCAGGGCGATGGTACCGCACTTGGAGGCCACGCCATAGGAGGCCGAGAGGATGTTGCCGCCCTCATGGCTGAGGAGCAGTCCGTTGAGCAGGGAGATGGAGACCGACACCAGCAGCACCGAAATGGCCGCCGGGAAGCCAACCGCCAGGGACGCCCAGCAGACATTTTTCTCCAGAGAAACATATTTTGGCGAGATGGTCAGGACCGTTGTCTTTCGGATCTTGGCCAGTACGGCAAAAAAATACAGCATGGAGATGGTATTGGAGAGCATGGTAGCCAGCGCCGCGCCGGCCACATCCATCTGGAAGACAAAAATAAAGACCGGGTCCAGGATGATGTTCATGACCCCGCCCAGGGTGAGACCGATACTGGCCTCTTTGGTCTTACCGACGGCGCGCACCAGATGTCCCAGCACCAGGCCGGCCACCGTGGGAATGCCGCCTATGACAAAGACCCAGCCCAGATAATCGCTGGTGTAGCCAAAGGTCAGGCTGTCCGCACCGAAGAAAAAGAGAACCGGCCGCATGAAAATGGCCAGCAGAATGGACAAAACGGCGGTCAGTGCGAGAGAGCCCCAAAAGCTGAAGGAGGACGCCTTCTTCGCCGTGGCCTCATCGTTTTGGCCCATGCTGCGGGCAATGACGCTGTTGGCGCCGATGCCGAACAGATTGGCGACCGCTGTAAGGAGCGTATAGATGGGAAAAGTGATCGAGAGAGCGGCCAGCTGGTTGGGGTCTCCGATCTGTCCAATAAAGAAGGTATCCGCCAGCGAGTAGAGGATAACGATGATCTGGCTGACCACCGTAGGTACAGCCAGCTTGGCCACTGCCCTGCCCACCGGCATGGTGGTAAAGAGTTCCTTGTCTTTTTTCATCGCTTATCTTCCTCCGGACGGCTGTGCCTGACGGACACGGTTCATGTTCTCCAGAGCGATGTCCAGTAGGCGGATGAATTCCTCCTGTTCCGCCTCACTCATCCCCTCTACCAGGGACTGCTGGGTCTCCAGGGCGATCTCTTTCAGGGGCATCTCCAGGGCCAGCCCCTGGTCCGTGGGAGTCAGGATGGCTTTCCGCGCATCCTCCTGATCCGCCTTTTTCTCGATCAGACCCTTGCCCTCCAGCCGGGAAAGAATGCCGGCCACCGTGGACTGGGAGAGCTGGAGCTGCTCCTTCAGACGGGCGGCGGTGATCCCCGGGTTCCGTAAGGCGGCGATCAGGGCGTCACTCTGCACGGAGGTGAGCCCGATGTGCTCCATCTTCAGGTTTCGATAATAGGTCACGGCGTTCCCCAGCTGTACGATCAGAGAAGCCGCGCGGAATTGTGTATTCTGAATCATATTCTCCCTCCATATTGAATCGCATAAGATGCATCGTATGCGATTTAATATACTCCTTTTTCTGAGGAAAGTCAACCGTCTTTCCTTCGGAAAAGGAAAAGGATACCCACTCCGTAAACGTTGGACAGAGAAAAGCATTACACATGTGAATCTTTACCGGAGAGTAAATATTTTCTTGATTTTTGTGATATTGCGGCGATATATGTAGAATTTTTGTAATAGCTTTTGATATTTTTCCATCTTGCTTGGTTACAAAAATTTTATTAAAATGAATAAGATAACGATTATTGTTACTTTTTGTGTGCGTAAAAAGGAGGAACTCTATGAAAAAACGGCTGCTCAGCATGGCGTGTGTCGTGCCCCTGTGTCTGACCATGCTTCCGGCTACGGCGCTTGCGGAGGATTTGGACAATCCCCCTGTTCTGTCTGAAGAAAATAGTCCCCAGACCAATGAAAACGCCGCCCTTTCCGCAGAAAACGCTCTCGCAGGAGATGAAAGCGTTGAGGTATCGGAAGAGACGCCTGCTGTCTCCGACGATTGGAAGGACAACGCCGATGTAGCTTGGTTTACCGGGTCCGAGACTCAGTACATCCTCTCTACCCCTGAGGAACTTGCCGGATTGGCCCAGTTGGTCAATCAGGGGGAAAGCTTTCAGGGTAAGACTATCCTGTTAGGCGCTGATATGGATCTGGGCAACCGGGAGTGGACTCCCATTGGCGGAGGCGGATCTGGAAAGCAGTTTCAATGGAGATGGTCATACCATTTCCAACCTGAAGATTACCCGTGGACTGTCTTATACAGATAAGAATATTAGCATCGGATTTTTTGGCGCCACCCAGAGCGGCGTAGTGAAAAACTTCACGCTGCACAACGTGGATGTGACTGGCAGCGGCCGTGTAGCCGCAGTGGTAGGCGGGGATGCGAATGTAGAGTCCAAGATCACCAATGTCCATGTTACCGGCAGCATACAGATCTCCGGCTACTGGTATGTAGGGGCTATTTTAGGCAACGGCTATACTTCCATCTCGGACTGCTCCGTGGTGGGAGATGGCGCTGAAACCTCCTTTGTTTCCATCACCGGCGGATATGCCGGAGGAATTGTAGGTTTTATGGGTGAAGGAAACTGTGTTACTTCCGGCTGTACGGTCCGGGACCTTACGGTCCAGGGCGCCCATAACGGTATCGGCGGTGTCAGCGGCATCCTCCACTACGGCAACACCATCCAGGACTGCACTGCAGAAAATGTAGTGGTGTGGCAGACCGTCACCCCCGAGGAGGATGGCCGCATCTATGCCGGCGCCTTTGCCGGCACCTTTTTGGACAACGGCGGCAAGACTCCGCCCACCCTGGAGAACTGCGAATTCACCGGCGAAATTTACAGTGGCCCGGACCGGCAGGATATTCTGGAGGCAGAACGCTATGTCGGCAGCCTGTGGTATGGCGCCCACCCCCCTGCCACGGTAAATATTGCGGGCTGCACCATCCATATGCCCGCTGTGGCACAGGTCAACGGTCAGTCCTACTCTGATCTGAGCCGAGCTGCCGAGGCTGCCAAGCCCGGCGATACCATTTCTCTGCTGCGGGACATCACTTCCAGTACTTGGAGTACCATCCGCAATCTCTCCGGCATCACGCTGGAGGGCAATGGCCATGTACTGACCCTCAACACCCAGGCATTCCAATCCAATGGCGGCAACACCTTCCGCAATTTTACATTGGACCTTACCGGCAGTGCGGACGGGTACGGCATCGGCGCAGCTTCCGGCGACGTCTTCCAGAACGTGTCCCTTTTGAGCGGCAAAGATCTCTCGTATGGCATTTTTATCAGCGGTACCGACAACGACCATGAGACCGTCACAGTGGACAACTGTACCTTTGACGGCATGTCCCATGCCATTTATGATGATAAAGAGGGAAAACTGGAGTCCCTCATCGTCACCAACTCCACGTTGAAGGGCGGTGCCTGCCTGATCCTCTGCGCTCCCCAGGGCCAGTTCACTGGCAACACCATGGACGGGACCAAGTTGAGTATCGCAGGCAATGACCAGACCATCACCGGCAACACCCTCCGCAACGGCAGCAGCATTTCCTTCTATCAGGACGGCTCTATTTTTACCGGAAACCATATTCTGTCCGGTAGCTATCTGGAGTTTGTCCAGGACAACGACCAGAACTGGGACCTCCGGGACAATGACTTCGGCGAGGAGATCATCCTCACTACGGAAGTCGAGACGGTCTCTGTGATCCTCCCCACTCTGGAGAAAACGGGCTACACTTTTGCCGGTTGGCGTGAGGGAGAGACTACTTTCCAGGGGGGCGTCCCCTGCTCTCTCACCCAAAGTATGACGCTCACTGCCCAGTGGGAAAAGACCTCCTCTGCTGGGTCCGGCGGGGGCTCCAGCAGCGGGACTTCCGGCTCGGACCATAAGACAGAAACCACGGTCCATCCCGATGGCTCCATCACCACGATCGTGACCCAGCCCAACGGTACCGTCACCGAGACCACGACCGATCCCCAGGGCAACAAGACTCAGACCGTCACCAAGCCGGACGGGTCCAGCCAGACAACGGTATCCAATCAAAACGGTGCTTCCTCTGTGGTCACCACCGATAAAACCGGCCAGGTGGATGCCCAGGTGACCCTGCCCTCTACCGTGGTGGAGGATGCCGCCCAGATGGGGGAAGCCGTTGCGCTTCCCATGCCCGGCGTATCCGCCACCAACGACCGTGAGAATGCCCCCACGGTATCCGTGATTCTGCCATCCGGCACCTCGGCTAAGGTGGAGATCCCCGTCTCCAACGTGACCCCCGGAACGGTAGCCGTCATCATCAAGGAAGATGGGACCGAGGAGATTGTGAAGAACTCCATCCCCACCCAGACCGGTGTGACCATCACTCTGGAAAATGGGGAGACCGTAAAAATCGTGGATAACAGCAAGCGTTTTGAGGATGTAGAGGACAGCTATTGGGGCAGTGCGTACATTGACTTTACTTCTAGCCGGGAGATCTTCTCCGGTACCAGCCAGACTACTTTTACCCCTGAGCAGCCCATGACCCGGGCTATGCTCGTCACTGTGCTGGCCGCCTACGATGGCGCGGATATCTCTGTTTCTTCGGGCAGTTGGTATGAGGCCGGACAGCAGTGGGCTGTGGAGAAGGGTATCTCCGACGGCAGCGATATGGAAGAGATCCTTACCCGAGAGCAGCTGGCTGTGATGCTGTGGAACTATGCGGGCAAGCCTGCATCCAGCGGCGATGTGAGTGCCTATGCCGATGGCAGCGACACCAGTGCCTGGGCGACACAAGCTATGGCTTGGGCTGTGGAGCAGGAGTTGATCTCCGGTATGGGCAACGGAAGCCTGGCACCTCAGGGCAGCGCTACTCGCGTCCAAGTGGCGGCTATCCTCTATCATTTCATCAGCCGCATGGGCTGATTGATTCCATTCAAGCCCCATACGATTTGAAACAGAATTTATGACAAAAAAGAGAGCGAACTGACCAAGCAAAATCAGTTCGCTCTCTTTTTATGAATCATGAAACGAGGTTGCCAAATCGTTGCCACAGAGGGCATCCGGCCTCAGAAAACCAGTGTCTTCCGGTTGTCTGGGTTACTCCCATTCGATGGTCCCGCTGGGCTTCGGCGTCAGATCGTAGAGCACCCGGTTGACCCCCTTGACCTCGGAGGTGATGCGCTGGGTGATCTTCTGCAGCAGAGCAAAGGGCACATCCTCCACGGTGGCGGTCATGGCATCCACGGTATTGACCGCACGCAGGATCACCGGCCAGTCAAAGGTACGCACATTGTCCCGCACGCCCACCGACTTGAAGTCGGGCACCACGGTGAAATACTGCCACACCTTGCCCTGGAGGCCCGCCTGGGCAAACTCCTCCCGCAGGATGGCGTCGCTCTCCCGGACGGCCTCCAGCCTGTCCCGGGTGATGGCGCCCAGGCAGCGCACGCCCAGGCCGGGGCCCGGGAAGGGCTGACGGTATACCATGGAATCGGGCAGACCCAGCGCGGCGCCGCAGGCGCGCACCTCGTCCTTGAAGAGCATCTTCAGAGGCTCCACCAGCTCAAACTTCAGGTCCTCCGGCAGTCCGCCCACATTGTGGTGGCTCTTCACCGCCTTCACGGTCTTGGTGCCCGACTCGATGATGTCGGGATAGATGGTGCCCTGGGCCAGGAAGTCGATACCGTCCAGCTTGCGGGCCTCCTCTTCAAAGACCCGAATGAACTCCCCGCCGATGATCTTCCGCTTTTCCTCGGGGTCGGCCACACCGGCCAGCTTGTCCAGGAAACGGTCCACCGCATCCACATAGATGAGGTTGGCGTCCATCTCATCCCGGAACACCTTGACCACCTGCTCGGGCTCCCCCTTGCGCAGCAGGCCGTGGTTCACGTGGACGCAGGTCAGCTGCTTGCCGATGGCCTTGATGAGCAGCGCCGCCACCACCGAGGAGTCCACGCCGCCGGAGAGGGCCAGCAGGACCTTCTTGTCCCCCACCTGCCGGCGGATGAGCTCCACCTGATCGGCGATGAAGTTCTCCATATTCCAGTTGGCCTGAGCGCCGCAGACCCCAAAGACGAAGTTGGAAAGAGCGGCCTTCCGCTCCTCCGGATCGGCGGGCCAGGGGGCGTCTCCCCCGTGATCGGCCAACAGGACCGGAACAGGGGCATTGTAGATCTCTTTGGAGACGTCGATCTCCACGCCGTCCACCACGCGGTTGGGGCCGCCGTTGAGAATGACGCCCTTCACGTTGGGGAGCGCGGCCAGCTCCTCCGCCGTGATGTCATGGGGATGGATCTCACTGTACACGCCAAGGGCACGGATCTCCCGGGCCAGTCGAGGGTTCTCTTCACTGCCCAGATCCAGAATGACGATCATGTCCTGCTTCATCGCAGTCCCTCCTATGTCAGATTCTGGTCTTATCCTACCATACCGGCGCACGGGCCGCAAGAGATTTGGTCGAATTCCGCCGTTATCCCGCCCGGCGTTCCAGTGCCTGACCCACCCGGCGGCCCACCAGCAGGGCCAGAGCGATCTTGATGGCGTCCGGGAGCACAAAGGGCAGCACGCACAGTCCCAGCGCCGCCGAGAGGCTCATGGGGCCGGAGGTCCGGGTATATACCGCCAGGAACCAGGCCGTCCCAAATGCATAGCAGACCACCAGACCCAGCACCATGGACAGCGCCAGGACCCATCCGCGGCGGCCCAGGAGCCGCTCCATCCCCCACACGGTCAGGGCAGAGCCCAGAAAGCCCAGGATATAGCCGCCGGTGGCCCCCAGAAGAACGCCGATCCCACCTTTGAATCCCGCAAAGACCGGCAGGCCCACCATGCCCATCAGCAGATAGACGGCCACCGCCGCGCTCCCCCGCTTTCCGCCCAGGATGGCCACTGCCGCGAAAATACCGAAGGTCTGCAAGGTAAAGGGAACCGCCGCGGGAATGGAGATCCAGGCGCACAGCGCGATCACCGCCGCCATCAGTGCACACTCGGCCAGCGCCCGGGTCCTGCCCCGGGAAAGAGTCTTTGTATCCATGTCACATCCTCCTATGTTCGGTATGATTCTGCCTGGAACTTTACCATATCCCAGATTGATTGTCAACTTAATTTTATTATCGGTTTACAATCGAATAGGAGCGTTGACAATATCGAGGTGCGATATTATAATATCAATAGACGATATCGACTCTTGATATTCGAGGTGAGACTTATGGCAAAGAAAGCCCTGGAGGCCCTGAGCGAGCCCATGTTCTATGTCCTGATGGCCTTTCAGCCCGGGCCCCGCTGCGGCACGGAGATCGCCTCCTCTGTGGAGAAGCGCACCCAGGGGCGGGTGAGGCTGGGCCCGGGCACCCTCTATACCATTCTGGCCAAATTTGAGGAGGAGGGCCTCATCCGGGAGCAGTCCATCCTGGGCCGGAAGCGCACCTATTCCCTCACCGAGCTGGGGGAACAGCGCTACCAGGAGGAGCTCCGCCGCCTGCGCGCCTGCCTGCGGGACGCGGCCGAGACCGAGCGGGAGCTGAGTGCCGCCCCGGTGCCGACGGGAGGGGAGGGGGCGCAATGGGCCTGAGCTCCTCTCGGCGTCCCCGGCTGGTCCCCCGGCTGAACTACGTAGACCCCTGGGACATCCCCGCCATGGAGAGCTGGCTGGTCCAGATGGCCGCCCAGGGGCTCTACTTCGTCCGCTGTTCCAAGGGTCTGCTCTGGTTCCGGCGGGACACCCCCGGGGCGGTCCGCTACCGGCTGGATGCCATCTCTCCGCTCTCCCCCACCCCAGACCTGGATACCTTTCAGCAGGCCCGGGAGATGGGCTGGCTCTATGTGGGAAAGCTGGGGCAGTTCTCCCTCTACCGCTGTGACGACCCGGACGCTCCGGAGCTCCACACCGACCCTCTCACCCAGAGCATGACCCTGGAGCTGCTGGAACAGTCCATCCGGCGGAATGTGAGCCTGTGTACCCCCCTCTTTCTGCTGGGCATTGGTATGATCCTTGCCGGATTTCTGGGCGGCCGCCCTCCCGTGCTTCAGTTGGTGGAGAGCTCCGCCGCCTTCTCCATGCTGGTCTCCCTTCTTCTGGATCTGATCGTCCTCGCCTGGCTGCTCCTCCAGTGCCGCCGGTTCTGCCGTCTGCGCCGCAGCCTCCGGGAGGGCATCCCCATGGAACACCGGACCGGCCGCTTCCGGGGACAGGTGACCCGGAGCCGGTTCCTGATTCTCTTCGCGCTGCTCTTCGCAGTGCTCTCGGCCGGTATCTCCGTCCGCTCTATCTCCGGGCGGGAGCGCTGGAACATCACGCCGGAGCACCCCTCTCCCCTCTCCTTTCATCTCACCCACATTGAGACCGATCCCGCCTTCACCTACCGCCACCTCTATCTCTCAGACCGGGACATGGAAAATCACGTACAAGCGGCGTGGTCCCTCTTCGCCCCCGCCCAGTATGAGATCGAGGAGGGCGGCGAGGTCCCCGGCCGGAGCTGGCCGGATAACAGCGGGACCTATTCCCCCTCCTTCCGCCTCTCCTACTACCGGCTCACCCTGCCCTTCCTGGCAGAACCCCTCCTCCGGGCGCTGATCCAGGAGGAGTACGACGACTGGTACGCCTATGAGCTGGAGCACGAGCCGGAACGCTACCAGTTCCTCCGGGTGGATCAGCCCGGCCTGGACGAGACCGCCCTGGTTTACGACGCGGTGGAAGATACCTGGGAGATGCTCTTTGCCCGGCGGGGCGCCCAGGTGGTCGTCCTGCGCTACTACGGCCTGGAAGATCTGTCCGCCGCACTGCCCGCCCTGGCCCAGGCCCTCACCTGACAGTCCATGAAAAGACCGCTGCCTCTCTCCCGGAGGTCGCGGTCTTTTTGTGTTTCTCTTCCGGTACATGGGATTCTGCACAGGCGTCTCTCGATTTTGCACGCTAAAGTTCAGTCTTTTTTACCAATCCATTTCAGGCAAACAAAGCACTTTGTACAAATTTCAAGATCAAAAAGAATTACGCTTGTATTTGTGATACAAACGATGTAGAATAATGCCGTAAACTTATAAGGACAGCGTACAACTTATAAGGATTGTGAGGATGTCGGAATGGCTGCAACCAATCTTAGCTCGTATATGGCGGTGAAACGCCGCCTCCTGGATATGTTTCGCAGTGAGACCTTTCCAGGCAACAAACTCCCGCCCGAGGATCAGCTGGCCAAGCGCCTTGGCATCAGTCTGGTCACCCTGCGGGAGGCCCTGATGATGCTCACCCTGGAGGGGTATCTCACCAAGCGGCACGGCGTGGGCAATTTCATCCACCCCAGCGCGCTGGACCCCACGAACCGGGTGGACCAGGGTTTCTCCTTTGCCGACACCTTCCGGCGCAACGGCCGCACCCCCGGGATGAAGATGCTCTTTCTGGGGATCGAGCCGGCCTCCCCCGCGCTGGCGGAGCGGCTCCAGGTCCAGCCGGAGAGCCTGCTCCAGCGCTACGAGACCATCTACACGGCCGATGCGCACCCGGGCGTCTTTACCATCAGCCGCCTCTCCCTGGATCTGGTCAAGCGCCCCTTCCGGCCGGAGGAGCAGAACTGGTACATCCACGAGTGTATCTGGGATCACTGCGGCAAAAAGCTGGCCCACTCCCTCAACGATTACCAGGCCGTGGCCGCGGACGAAAAGGTCGCCGCCCTCTTTGAGCTCCCCAATGGAACTCCCCTTCTCTACTGCGAACAGCTCTTCTATGATGTGCAGGATGTGCCCGTCCTGCTCAACGTCCACTACTTCCATCCCCAGCACTATGGGATGCGCGTGCTCCAGAACTGGAACATCGGCGCACAGTCATAACCCAACCGGATTTTGGAGAGAAAGGATGCATTGACGATGCGAGACATTACCCTTCACATCAACGGCACAGACCACGCCCTTCAAATCGAGGACAACTGGACCCTGCTCTATGTACTGCGGGAGGTTTTGAACCTGACCGGCACCAAGTACGGCTGCGGCACCAACGACTGCGGCGCCTGCAAGGTCCTGGTGGACGGCGTGCCCAAGAACTCCTGCGTGCTGCTGGCCCGCAACCTGGAGGGCGCGGACATTCTCACCATCGAGGGCGTCAGCCACGACGGCCACCTCCACCCTGTCCAGCAGGCCTTTGTGGACGCCGGAGCCATCCAGTGCGGCTACTGCACCCCCGGTATGGTCATGACCTCTCTGGCGCTGCTGGCCAACAACCCGGACCCCAGCGAGGATGAGATCCTCACCGCGCTGGAGGGCAACCTGTGCCGCTGCACCGGATACAAGAAGATCGTGGAGGCCGTTCAGCTCACCGCCCGCCGGATGCGGGAGGACGACGGCGCCCAGCAGGGTTAAATGAGGAGGGAACCAGTATTATGAAGTACATCGGACAGCCCACCCCCACCATTGACGCCGTGGCCAAGGTCACCGGCGAGGCCGTTTACACCGACGACCTGCGCTTCCCCGGTATGCTCTGGGGCAAGGTCCTGACCAGCCCCGTGGCTCACGCCCGCATCCGCTCCATCGACACCAGCAAGGCCGAGGCACTGCCCGGCGTGCGGGCCGTCATCACCTATCAGGACTCCCCCAAGACCTGCTTCAACCGCATCATGCGCTGGGCCAAGGACGGCATCCCCGCCACCGAGCGGGTGCTGGACGACGTGGTCCGCTTTGTGGGCGACGAGGTGGCCGCCGTAGCCGCCGACACCGAGGCCATCGCCCAGAAGGCCATCAAGCTCATCGAGGTGGACTATGAGGAGCTCCCCGCTGTCTTTGATCCCGAGGAGGCCCTGAAGGAGGACGCTCCCCACATCTACCCCGAGGGCAACCTGCTCAAGGCCCAGCGGGCCGAGTGCGGCGACGTGGACGCCGCTCTGGCCGAGGCCGACGTGGTGGTGGAAAACGCCCTCTCCACCCAGATGATCCACCACGGCGCCATTGAACCCCACCAGTGCATCGCCCGCTGGAACCGGGGCGACTATCTGGAGGTGTGGGAGCCCCAGCAGGGCGTCCACCGGGTCCAGATCATGCTGGGCCAGATCTTCGGCCTGCCCTATACCAAGATCGCCATTCACGGCGGACTCATCGGCGGCACCTTTGGCGGAAAGGACGGCGTCCTGCTGGAGCCCATCGCCCTGCTGCTCTCCAAGAAGGCCGGCGGCAAGGTGGTCAAGATCCGCTACAACCGCACCGAGTCCATGGTCTCCACCTACACCCGCCATGCCATCAAGCTCTACGGTAAGATGGCCGTGCAGAAGGACGGCACCATGACCGGCTTTGAGATCCGCTCCTTCATGAATTCCGGCCCCTACTGCGGCGGCAGCATCAACGTCCAGGCCGCCATGTGCGGAAAGATGTTCAAGGTCTACCAGGCCCCCAACCAGCGCTTTGACGGCAAGGCGGCCTATACCAATACCCCTGTGGGCGGGGCCATGCGCGGCTTCGGCTCCCCCAAGGTCTTCACCACGCTGGAGCTTCTGGTCAACAAGGCGGCCAAGGCAGTCCATATGGACCCCGTGGATTTCCGCGAGCGCAACCTGGTCCGCCCCTACGGTCTGGACCGGGGTGCCAACGACACCCTGGGTAACGCCCGGGTCCACGACTGTCTGGTCAAGGGCGCAGAGCTCTTCCGCTGGAAGGAGAAGCTGGCCGGCAAGGCCGCCAAGGAGACCGACCGCTATGTCTACGGCTACGGCGTGGCCACCGCCCTGCACGGCAATGGCGTGGCTCCCTTTGCCCCCGACATCACCGTGGCTGAACTGATGGTCCATGAGGACGGCTCCGTCCTGCTGCGCACCGGCCTCACCGACCACGGGGCGGGCACCTATACTCTGATGAAGCAGATCGTGGCCGAGACCCTGGACATTCCCTTCGATCAGATCGAACTGACCCACTCGGATACCCACACCTGCCCCTATGACATGGGTTCGGGCGCCAGCCGGAACACCTGGTCGGGCGGCGCCGCGGTGGAGACGGTCTCCCGCCAGATGGAGCAGACCCTCCGCGCTGTGGCCGCCGACGCCCTGGGCTGCCCGGTGGAGCAGGTCCAGCACAGCGACGGCGCCTACTGGACCGAGGGCAGCGACACCCGTCTGACCCGAGCGGACCTGGCCTGCTATGCCTATGACCACCAGAAGCGCAAGCTGCTGGAGACGGTCTCCTACTGCTCCGACCACAACGCCGGCTCCTACGGCGCCCATTTTGCCGAGGTGCGGGTGGATAAGCAGACCGGCGAGGTCAAGGTCACCGACTATCTGGCCGTGTGCGATGTGGGCACTGCCCTCAATCCCATGCTGCTGGAGGGCCAGATCGAGGGTGCCGTCCTAATGGGCATGGGCATGGCCCTCTTTGAAGGCCTCCAGCTGGACGAGAAGGGACGCCCCATCAACGCCAATCTGAAGAAATACCGTCTGCCCCGCTCCACCGACCTGCCCCCCATCTCCATCCACTTCGTGGAGGAGTTCGAGCAGGGCGGCCCCTACGGCGGCAAGAGCATCGGCGAAGCCTCCATCGTCCCGGTGGTCCCCGCCATCGTGGGCGCGGTCAACGACGCCCTGGACGCCGATCTCCATGTGCTGCCCCTGACCCCCGACCGGGTCAAGGCCGCCATGGAAGGCCGCAGCTGATCCCCCACGACTTTGGAGGGCAGAGCCTCCGCCCCTGTGCGGTAAGGCCGTCTTCCGCATCCATTTCCCTCTTGACGGCCCGTCAAAAACATCCTACCATAAAAGGCAGAAAAGAAGGATTTTATCTCGTTGTTTTCTCTGTCAGAATGCCGTCAGGCAGTTTCCCGGTATAGACCGATCAACGAAAGGAGCGCATCTCTCATGGTAAAAATTCTTGGTATCTGTGGTAGCCCCCGCAAAAAATCTGCCTACACCGCCCTGAAGGCCGCTCTCGAGGCCGCCGAGGCCACCGGCGACGTGGAAGTCGAGCTGGTGGAGCTCCGTGGCCGCAAGCTCAATTTCTGCATCCACTGCAACCAGTGCACCAAGCAGGGGGTCACCTACTGCCCCGTCTATAAGGACGACGGCATGACCGAGCTCTATGAAAAGTTCTATAACGCAGACGGGTACATCATCGCCACGCCTGTGTATGAGATGAATATCACCGCCCAGCTGGCCACCTTCTTCAACCGCTTCCGTCCCACCTGGACCATTCTGAAGGACAACCCCGACTTCTTCGCCCGCAAGGTGGGCGGCGCCATCGCCGTGGGCGGCACCCGCAACGGCGGCCAGGAAATGGCCATCAACGGGATCCTGGGCTTCTATCACACCCAGGGCATCACGGTCTGCAACGGCGGCGTCTGCGTCTATGCCGGCGCCAGTCTGTGGAATCCCGGCGACGGCTCGGGCACCATGGACGATCCCGAGGGTCTGGAGAAGGCCCAGGGCATCGGCCGCAAGGTGGCCATGCTCACCAAGCTCCTGGCCCCCGCCAAGGAGTAATACAAGGATGAATTGCCCGGCCTGCTTGTGCAGGCCGGGTTTTCTTTTGCCGGCGGGAGGGCGTACGGGACTTGCCGCCCGGTGCTCCTCCCATTATAATAGGGTCTGCCGGAGCACTGCGCTTCGGCCCATGTAAGGATGTTCTGTCCGAGCGACAGAGGAAAGGAGCTTTTTATGGCTGACATCATCGACATCACTTCCTTCCGCTCCCCCGCCGCGCCGGAAGAGGAGCGCAGACAGGCCCTTCTCGCCCAGCTGGCCCAGGTAAAGGAGGAAATTGCCCGGCTGGATCTGGAAGAGCCGGAGGATATGGAGAGCGAGGCCTATGAGGTCTGGGGCGACCGCCGGGAAGAGCTGGAGGACCAGGCCGACGATCTGATGGACCAGCTGGATGAGCTGGACTCCTGATCCTGTCTCTCATCATATATTGACGTTCTTCTATCTGTGTGGTATAATCCGTTCATAACATATCGATATTTTTCTATTTATTCAGGTAAGAGGAGGGCCGTGTATGACCCACGAAGAATTGGCCAAAGTATGCAAAGCGCTGGCTGACCCCAAGCGGCTGCAAATTCTCTCCATGCTCTCCCAGCAGCCCCTGTGCGCCTGCAAGATTCTGGAGGCCTTCTCCATCACACAGCCCACGCTCTCCCACGATATGAAGCTCCTGTGCGGCGCAGGCCTTGCCATCCCGGAGAAGCGGGGCCGCTGGACCCACTACACCTTGAACCGCGACACCCTCCACAGCGTCCGCCAGGCCATCGACGGCCTGATGGACGCCCTGGAGTCGGCCGCATGTCCCGCCGGACCGGAGGCCCCTGCCCCAGGCACCACTTTGAAAGGAGATCCCGCCATGCAGACAGAACACAGCACCAAGCTCTATGTCCTCACCGGCTTCCTCGGCGCCGGAAAAACCACCCTGCTCCTCCGCCTCCTGGATGCGCTCCAGGGCCGCCGCATCGGCGTCATTCAGAACGAATTCGGCAAGCTGGGAATCGACGGCACCATCCTCCGCAATGACAACATCCAGATGGTAGAGGTCAACCGCGGCTCCATCTTCTGCTCCTGCCTCAAGCTCCAGTTTGTCCAGGCCTTGGCCGAGATGGCCGCGCAGAACCTGGAGTACCTCTTTGTGGAGAGCTCCGGTCTGGGCGATCCCTCCAATGTGGAGGAGATTTTGCAGGCGGCCCAGGTGGCGGCCGGCGCCTCCTACGAGTTCCGGGGCGTGATCTGTCTGGTGGACGCCGTAAACTTCCTGGAGCAGCGCGGCGACCTGGAGACCGTCAACCGGCAGCTCAAGCACTGCCACCTGGCGGTCATCACCAAGACCGACCTGGTCTCCCCCGCTCAGCTGGAGGAAGTGGTCCGGGCCATCCGGGAGATCAACCCGGTCTGTCCCATCGAGCAGAGCCAGATGGGCTCCCTCTCGCCCCAGTTCCTTCAGGACGACCTGCTCCTCTATCAGTGGGCAGAGGGCGAAGAGACCACCAACTCCGCGGAGACCAAGCCCAAGACCCTCTTCATGGATTTCTCCGGGACCGTGACCCGGGAGCAGCTCACCGCCTTCCTCCGGGAGATCCAGTCCGATCTCTACCGCTGCAAGGGCTTCTTCCACCTGGCGGACGAGGGCTGGAACCAGGTGGATCTGGTGGGCTCCCGCATCGACTGGAAGCCCTGTGAGGAAAAGGAGCTCTCCCAACTGGTCTTTATTTCCCGGATCGGTCCGGCCGTCATCAAACATATCTTCTCTGCCTGGGAGACCTGTGTCGGGCAGGAGATGAAACTGCGCAACTGATCAGGAGGTCATGGATATGGATATCAAGGTAATCGGTGCCGGATGCGACAAGTGCGGCAAGCTCTACACCAACACGCTGGAGGCCCTGTCCGAGCTGGGCGTGGAGGTCCCGGTGGAAAAGGTGGAGGGATTGATGGAGATCGTGTCCCTGGGTGTGATGTCCTCCCCTTCCCTGATGGTGGACGGCAAGCTCCTCATCGCCGGACGTATCGCCAGCAAGGGCGAGATCGTGGATCTGCTGCGCCCGTATCTGTCGTAAGCCCCCTTTCGCAAATCATTTTATTTCCAACTTTCAAGGCTTTTCGGTTTATACCGGAAAGCCTTCTTTTTATTTCACCAATTAACCTGCTAAATTGACCTGTATCAATGCATCTGTTCCTAAAAATGGTATAATAAAAGCAAAAACAATTGGGAGGGATGCACATGGATATGAAGGGCTATGTGGCCGATATTCTGCACGTTCCCGCCAGCATTTTAACCGATGATTTGCTCAATGAGATCGAGATCCACGCACTGCCCAAAGGCTCCTTTCTCATCCGTCAGGGAGAGCCTCAAGTCTATGTCTCATTTCTGATCGACGGTATCATCCGCGGATTTTTTCTGGACGCCAACGGCCAGGAGGTCACCGACTGTTTTGCTTTCCGTACCGGGGCGCCTGCCATGCCCGGGCCCGATATTACGGTCCCGTCCCCCATCAGCATCGAGGCCCTGACCGATTCGACGATTTTGACCATTCCGCTCTCCATTGTGTCCTATCACCTGGAGACCAGTATGGAGCTGCTGAAATATGCCTACAACCTGCTGATGGAGTCCACAAAAATGCACTGGGAACTGAAAATCGCCATGTATCAGTACACCGCCCGGGAGCGGTATCAGTGGTTCCTGCAGACCTACCCGGGCCTGATCCAAAAGGTCAGCAACAAGTACATTGCCTCGTTTCTGGGCATGAATCCATCCACACTGAGCCGCCAGCGGACCGCGCTGCGTGAAAAACTGGTGTCCGACTCATATCCGGAGCGTTGATCCCTGTGCGGCCCCCGCCGCGGCTCAGTCCCCACGGCCGGCATATTTCATCGCCGTGGGAATCCGGATATGCTGCCCTGACCAGATGCAAGGAGCTGATTGCATGGTATGATCGCGTCCCCTTCGCATGTCCCATTCTAAACCAGTAAGAGGAGTTGGAGAGATGAAACCACAAAAGACAGATCTCCGAAAGGGACTGGCCTCCCTTCTGACCACAGCCATGCTGGCGGGTATCCTGCCCACCGGCGCCCTGGCGGCGGAAGCGGTCTCCTTTTCGGACATTCAGGGCCACTGGGGCCAGCAGGCCATTACCGATGTGGTCAATGCCGGACTGTTCAGCGGTATCGACGCGGACACTTTTGATCCCGACGGGAGTATGACCCGTGGCATGTTCGTGTCCGTGCTCTACCGTCTCTCGGAAAAGCTGGACGGTCCCGCGCCCACCGGCGCCGATGCCTCCTTCCAGGATGTGAGCGCTGACGCCTGGTATGCCCAGGCTGTCTCCTGGGCCGTCAAGTCCGGCGTCACCGCCGGATACAGCGACACCCGTTTCGCCCCCGATGAGCTGGTCACCCGGGAGCAGATGTGTGCCTTCCTGATTCGTTTCCTGAACTACATGGGCTATGACCTCAGCGGCTATCAGGCCTCCGGCAAGTTCGATGACGACGCCGCCATCAGCGCCTGGGCCAAGGATGCGGTCTATCTATCCCAGGCCCTCGGTCTGGTCAAGGGCGTGGGCGGCAATGTCTTTAATCCCAGCGCCACCGCCACCCGTGCCTCCGTGGCCGTCATCATGGACGAGCTGATGGACAAGACCGACGAGCTGGTCCAGCCTGCCAAGCCCACACCCACCACCAAGCCCTCCGGCGGCGGCGGTGGAGGCGGCGGCGGAAGCACCACCACTGCCCTGTCCGGCATCTACATCCTGCGCAATGAGGTGGATGTCACCGGCGCTGCCCTGCACTCCGGTGATGAGCTCTACACCTATGTCTCCCCCAAGGATTCGGTCTATTCCATCCGCTGGCTGGTGGGTGGTGTAGAGAAGTCCTCCGAGAATGTCTACACCGTGTCCTCCCTGGATGTGGGCCAGACCATTACCGCTGAGGCCACCGGCACCGGCAGCTACTCCGGCACCGTGACGAGCGCCGCCACCGGCAAGGTGGTCGCGCAGGTGGATCCGGGCGAGACCGATCCCGACAAGTCCCCTGTTGTCGTGGATGAGGGCGCCAAATTCGTCAACGAAAGCGGCGAAACGATCGAAATCCCCGCGGATGCTGTCCTCTCTCTGGATGTCACCCAGTCGGACGAAGAAGTCCCGGAAGAAGAGTCCGTCAAGATCCAGACTGCCATCACCAATGTCTACCCCGAGGCTGAGGTGACCCCCGAGCTGGTGACCCTGGATGTGGATCTCTCCATGACCACGGAGGACGGCGCTGAGCAGAAGGTCCACCCCGTGGGCGAGACCACCGTCACCCTGTCCCGGGAGGCCCTGGGCCTGGCATCTGACGCCGACCTGAGCCTCTACACCTTCTTCGCCAGCCACACCAATAAGGATGGCACAGAAGAGGCCGTACCGGGCGAAGTCGTCACCATCGAAGGTGTGGAGTATATCCGCTTTACCCTCAATGGCCTGAGCCGGATCTACATCGGCAACGTGCCTCCCCTCACCGTCACCTTTGACACTGACGGCGGCACTGAGATTCCCTCGCAGAAGGTCAAGCTGGGCGGCTATGTGAAGGATGTCCTGCCTCCCGTCAAGGACGGCTGGCTTTTCGCCGGCTGGGACCATGACCTGGCCAAGGAGAACATCATCAAGGACATCAAGGTCACTGCCATCTGGGTCAAGGGCGAGCTGGCCGCCAATGAGCAGCTCTCCGGCACGTGGAGCACCGGCGTGAAGCCCGAGGAGATCGAGGAGCCCACGGTGGCCAACGGCACCGTGACCATCTATGTGGATCCCACTGTGACCTATGCAGCCAATCTCAGCTACACCCTCGCCGTTTCCCCGGTGGAGGGCGCGGTCAAGGCCGCTGTGGCTCCCACCGCTGAGGCTGCCATGGCTTCCACCGAGTACAAGGAAGTCTCTGACGCCTTCCCCGGCATCGTGGCCGAGGTGTCCGATGCTGAGGGCAAGCCCCTGACCTCCAACGAGGTCCTCTACATCAAGTGGGCCGACGCCGATGGCAAGGTCCTGGGTCTCCAGTCCGCCCGCCTGGTGGTGCGCACTGCCCAGGATGTCCCCGGTGACTACGACACCCAGACCCGCCTGGAGACCAAGGACGTCAACCGCGGTCTGGGTACCGTGGAGTACTACCTCACCGGCGGTAAGGCCGGCGAGACCGTTCTGCCCGACTTTGTGGGCACGGTCAACGGCTATCTGAACAGCAACTGGGTCGACGGCGTCGAGACCTACGAACTGCACACCTACGGCAGCTTCTATGACATCTTCCAGGTTTCCGGCAGCAATGTCACCGAAAAGGACTATACCGGCCTCAAGATCGTAGTCACTCCCTTTGCGGGTGAGACCTTCTCCGGCGTGCCCGAGGTATCTGCGGAGATTTATGACAACCAGACCGACGAATATGAGACATATCCTGTGTCGGCTGCTCTGGAGGATGGCAAGGTAGTTCTCACCGCGGCGAAGCCCGCTTCCGAGGATATCGCCACGGTGGACATCACCCTCACCCTCAACGGGGTAAGCCAGATGCTCAGCGTGGACTTTGGCGGCACCTCCTATACCCGTAAGCACTACAACACCGCCGTGTGGAGCGAGGCATTGGAGATCCTCCGCGGCAACGAGTACACTGCGGTCACCTATACCGGAACGGAGGATGTGGTTCTTACTGAGGACCTTACCCTGCGTCCGGGTCAGTATCTGGATCTCTCCAGTGCTTCCCTGACCGTCTCGGCCCGTCTCACCCTGGAGGGCGACGCCAATCAGGCCGCCAACCTGTCGGTGGACAACGGCTCCCTCATCGTGGCCAAGGGCGGCGTCCTGTCCACCAACAGCCAGAGCGAGCAGCAGAACCGTTATTACAATACCAATGTCAATGCGGAGGATGGCATCACCGTTCGCTCCGGCGGCAAGGTGGAGGTACCTCAGTATGGCTATCTCCGCCTCCACAGCGAAAAGGGCGGTATGCATCTGGACGAGGGCGGCTCCATTTCCAGCGCATGCATGCTCTACCTGGACCGCAACCCGGAGAGCCAGGTTCCCAACGTCTTTGCCGGTACGGTCACCATTTCCGACACAACGAGCCACCAGGCCAGAGTGGAAGTCAACGACGGTCTGACGCTGGAGCCCACCGCTCAGGTCTTCGTAGAGGGTACCTATGCCCGCTTCGATGTCTACGGCGGCATGACTACCCAGCAGGGCGCCGTGGTGGAGAGCAGCGGCCGGGTCAACATCAACGGCCGGAGCGAGAACTACGGCAGCTTCAACGTCAACGGAGGCAGCTTCTCCTATCAGAACACCGGGTATTCGACCTACAACATGGGTACCATCACGGTGGCCTCCAGCGCCCGGCTGGTCGCCTCGGGTACTGTTCTGGTGAACTCCGGCTCCATCACCGGCGGCGGTGTGCTCCAGTGCGGCGAGTTCAATGACGTTTCCAGCTACGATAACGGCATCGAGTATGTGGAGACCGGCTTGGATTGGAACGAGCGGACTCCGGCCAACTACGACCGCTATCAGTTCGTCCGCGATCCTTCCGCCACGGTGGATGTGATCTACTTCATTGGTGAGCTGTCCAATCTCAACGACGGCAGCTGCGACCTGACGATCACCAAGTAAATTCCCACAGCATAACAAAGGGAGGACTGCTTTTCAGCAGTCCTCCCTTATATTTTAAAAATAGTTGCCAAATCGTTGCCGCAGAGAGCACCAAGCCTTCCAAAAGCGGTGTTTTCAGGCTTTTCAGGACGCCCGGGTTACTCCCATTCGATGGTGGCCGGGGGCTTACTCGTGATGTCGTAGCAGATGCGGTTGATGCCGGGCACCTCGTTGACGATACGCACGCTGATCTTGTCCAGCACCTCATAGGGGATGCGGGCCCAGTCGGCGGTCATGAAGTCGGAAGTGGTCACGGCGCGCAGAGCCAGAGTATAGTCGTAGGTGCGTCCGTCGCCCATAACGCCCACGCTGCGGGTATTGGTGAGCACGGCGAAATACTGGTTGATGGAGGTATCCAGTCCCGCGTTTGCGATCTCCTCCCGGTAGATGGCGTCGGCATCCCGCAGGGTGTCCAGCTTCTCCTTGGTCAGGTCGCCGATGACCCGGATGGCCAGGCCAGGTCCGGGGAAGGGCTGACGCATGACCAGATACTCGGGCAGACCCAGCTCCCGGCCCAGCTGACGGACCTCATCCTTGAAGAGCAGGCGCAGAGGCTCGATGATCTCCTTGAAGTCCACATAGTCGGGCAGACCGCCCACATTGTGGTGGCTCTTGATGACAGCCGCATCACCCGCGCCCGACTCGATGACGTCGGGATAGATGGTGCCCTGGGCCAGGAAATCCACGGTTCCGATCTTCTTGGCCTCTTCCTCAAAGACGCGGATGAACTCCTCACCGATGATCTTGCGCTTGCGCTCGGGCTCATCCACACCGGCCAGCTTCTCCAGGAAGCGAGCCTCGGCATCCACCCGCACGAAGTTCATGGCCCACTTGGAGAAAGCGGCCTCCACCTCGTCGCCCTCGTTCTTGCGCATCAGGCCGTGGTCCACGAACACACAGGTGAGCTGCTCCCCAACGGCCTCGGCCAGCAGGGCCGCGCACACGGAGGAGTCCACGCCGCCGGAGAGGGCCAGCAGGACCTTGCCGCTGCCCACCTTCTCCCGGATCTGGGTGATGGCGGTGCGCTTATAGTCGTCCATGGTCCAGTCGCCCACCGCACCGCACACCTCATAGAGGAAGTTGCGGATCATCTTCACACCGTTCTCGGAGTGGTTGACCTCGGGGTGGTACTGCACGCCGTAGAAGCCCCGCTTCTCGTCCGCGATGGCCACGTTGGGGCAGTTGTCGGAATGGGCCACCAGAGCAAAGCCCTCGGGCACCTTTTCCATATAGTCCCCGTGGCTCATCCAGGAGATGCCCCGCTCGGGGAGGCCCTGGAAGAGCTTGCAGGACGTGTCATAGTAGGTCTCCGTCTTGCCGTACTCGCGGGCCGAGTCGTCCTGAGCGGCGGTCACCCGTCCACCCAGAGTATGGGCCATGAGCTGGCAGCCGTAGCAGATGCCCAGCACGGGCACCCCCATCTCAAAGATGGCAGGGTCCACATGGGGCGCCTTCTCCTCATAGACCGAGTTGGGGCCGCCGGTAAAGATGAATCCGATGGGCTGCTGGGCCTTGAGCTCTTCCAGCGGCGTGGTGTAGGGCTTTACCTCGCAGTACACGCCGCACTCACGGACACGGCGGGCAATGAGCTGATTGTACTGGCCGCCGAAATCCAGTACGATGACAAGCTGATGGGACATACGCACTTCCCTTTCTGGATATAAGTTTTGAAGCATTTACGTTTTATTTTACCTCATATCCGCCGTCCTGACAAGTTCTTCGGCTTGTCTTTCTCCTCGGCAGGCCCATTTTTGTGTGCTTGTGCAAAGCGCACAGGGATATAAAGTACACCACTCGGTCATACTGATAGGGATTTCAGGAGAGGAGGATGCGCTTTGGTCATTACCTTTCTGCGTACCATTATCCTATATCTGCTCATCATCATCGGCATCCGCCTGATGGGAAAGCGCCAAGTGGGCGAGCTGGAACCCTCGGAGCTGGTCCTGGCGCTCATCATTGCCGACCTGGCGGCCGTCCCCATGCAGGATCTGGGCATCCCGCTCCTGGCGGGGATCGTGCCCATCCTGACCCTGCTCTCCCTCACCATGGTGATCTCCATGCTCAATCTGCGCAGCATCCGGTTCCGGGCCCTGCTCTGCGGACGTCCCAGCATCGTGGTGGAGGACGGCGTGATCGTGGAGCACGAACTGCGCCGCAACCGCTTTACCCTAGATGAGCTGATGGAAGAGCTGCGGCTCCAGGGGGTCACCGACCTCAGCACCATCCGCTATGCCATTCTGGAGACCAACGGCCAGCTCTCGGTCCTCCTGCGGGCCGAGGAGCTCCCCCTCACGCCCAGGCAGATGGGGCAGCAGCCGGAGGACGCCGGACTCCCCCTCCCCATCATCAACGACGGGCGGATCATGGAGCGCAATCTGCAGGCCCGTGGCCTGAGTAGGGAGTGGCTCACACACCAGATGGCCCAGCACAACATCACCCGGGTGCAGGACGTCTTCCTCCTCTCGGTGGACGAGGCGGGCGGGGTCTATTTCCTGGCAAAGGAGGCGCGCAGTTCTTGAAACGGCTTTGGATCGCAGCGGCCCTGCTCTCGCTGACCCTGGGTGCCTCTCTGTGGCACTCCCACCACCTGGAGACCTTCACCACCGCACTGGCCGACCAGCTGGCCCAGGCCGAAACGCTCGCCCTCTCCGGGGAGAACCGCCGGGCCGAGGACCTGATCCGGCAGGCCAGAGAGCAGTGGCTGGCCCAGAATACCTACCTCCACGTGACCCTCCGGCACGGGGACACTGATCAGATCCAGATCGGCTTTGACGAGGCCCTTCAGCTTCTGCGCACCGGGGAGCTGGGCGAATACGCCGCCGCCAGCGCCCATCTCATGGCTGACCTGAAGCTCCTCACCGAGGCCGAGCAGCTCACGCTGGAAAATCTCTTTTAAAGGCAAACGGGCGCCCTCCGACCGGGTATCAGTCGGAGGGCGCCCTTGTTTTTCTTATTACAGGTTGGCGTCCAGCACGGCAGTATAGGCCTGGGCGGGCATGAGGCCCACCTTCCGGTCGATCTCCTTGCCGTTCTTGAAGAAGATGACACAGGGAATGCTCATGATCCCCAGCTGCATGGCCAGCTGCTGGTTTTCGTCGGTATTCAGCTTTCCGATGATCGCCTTCCCGTCGTACTGCTCAGCCAGCTTCTCAATGGTGGGGCCCAGCATCCGGCAGGGGCCGCACCAGGGCGCCCACATATCTACCATGACCAGCTCTCCAGAGCTGACCGCCTTTTCCAGTCCCTGCTGATTGAAATGATAGAGTGCCATATCTCTTACTTCCTTTCTTCCTGTGGATGAATCGTTCTATCGTTCTATTGTTTCAAATAATCTCACACGTTGCGGCCCGATTCCCGGGTCCGGTCCAGATATTCCGCCGCCCGGTGGCCTGCGATGAGGCCTTCCCCCACCGCTTTGGAGATCTGGAGGGGAAGCCCGGTGCAGTCTCCCGCCGCAAATACCCCCGGGATGGAGGTTGCCATGTTTCGGTCCACTGCGATGTACCCGTCCTGGAACTCCAGACCAGGCAGCAGCTCCCCGGGCGCCACGGAGGGACGCAGCAGGAACACGCAGGCACAGGGGATCTCCTCCCCGTCCACCCGCAGAGCGGACACATTGCCCTCCCCTACGACCTCCAGCTTGACGCCACGGCGGAAGGGGATGGCCTCGTCCAGGGTATCCGGCCGGGTTTTGGCCACATAGGTGACCTTGCAGCCCAGGCCGTGGAGGTAATTGGCCTCCTCGGGTGCCTCGGCCGACTGGCCCACCACGACCACATCCCGTCCCCGGTAGAACATGCCGTCACAGGTGGCGCAGTAGCTCACGCCCATGCCCAGGTGCTCGGCCTCGCCGGGATACTTTGCCCCGTGGGCCGTGCCGGTGGCTAGGATGAGGGCGTCCCCCTCCACCACCTCGCTGCCCACGGAGACCAGGAACCCATCCTCTACCGGCATGGCGTTGAGGGCCCGGCCGTACATCCGCTCCATGCCCAGCGCCGCGGCGTGGGCCTCGAACCGCTCCAGCAGCTCCCGGCCGGAGACCCCCGGCATACCCAGATAGTTGTCGACCTGTCCGGCCTTCCAGAGGGGAATGTCCTCCGTCCGGGCACCCACCACCAGCACACGCTTGTTTCGGGTCCTGGCCTGGATCGCGGCGGAGAGTCCCGCCGGTCCCCCGCCGATGACGATGATATCATAACGCAAGGTGATATTCCTCCTTACAGTCGTCCAGGAGGGCGGCCACCACGGCCGCCGCCCTGGGATCAGCCACTTCGTAATAGACCTCGTTCCCGCTGCGCACCGCGCGCACCACACCGGCCGCCTTCAGCTTGGCCAGATGCTGGGAAATGCAGGACTGGGACTGCCCCGTCTTTTCCTCCATGCAGCGCACGTTCCGGCAGCCGCACTTCAGCAGTCCCCGCACCAGCTTCAGCCGCAGGGGATGCGCCAGGGCCTTGAGCAGTTCCGCCCGCTCCTCAAATGGACATTCGCTCATTCGTCTTTCCTCCCCTTCGGTTAATTCTAATATTATTATATTCTAATATTCAAATTTGTCAAGACTTTTTTCCGTTCCCCAGCAGGAGGTGCTCTCCCTCCCTGCCGCACCCTTGCCCCCGTTCCGGTCTCTATGGTAGAATATCCATATCTTCCACCTCATATTCCAAGAAAGGAGCCCGTTTTGACGCTGCTTTTACTCTTCATCGCCACCATTCTTCTGCTCAGTGTGCTGCTGAGCAAGCTCTCGACTCACGTAGGCATACCGGTACTGCTGGCCTTCCTGTTCCTGGGTATGCTGTTCGGCTCGGATGGCCTGGCACAGATCTCCTTTGAAAACTATGATTTTGCCAATCAGATCAGCACCGTGGCCCTGCTCTCCATTATTTTTTACGGGGGCTTCGGAACCAATTGGAAGGCCGCCCGCCGGGTCGCCCTGCCCTCTATCCTGCTCTCCACCCTGGGCGTACTGCTGACTGCCGGTCTGACCGCCCTGTTCTGCGCCCTGGTGCTGCGTTTCCCGTGGCAGGAGAGCTTCCTTCTGGGCGCGGTGCTCAGCTCCACCGATGCCGCCTCGGTCTTCTCCATTCTGCGCTCCAAGCGCCTGAGCCTGCGCTTCCACACCGCCTCCATGCTGGAGCTGGAGAGCGGCAGCAACGACCCCTTTTCCTACACGCTGACCTGTCTGGCGCTGGCCCTCCTGGGCGGCGGTCTCACTCCGGGCATGGCGTTCCGCCTCGCCGCCGGTCAGATCCTCTTCGGCCTGGCCTGCGGCGCAGGACTGGCGGCTCTCTCGGTCTGGTTCCTCCGCCGCCTCCCCCGGGGCACCTCCGGATACGGCCCTCTGGTCATTGTGGGGATCGCCCTCTTCTCCTACGCCCTCCCCACCGCCATCGGCGGGAACGGCTATCTCAGCGCCTACCTGGTGGGCATCATCCTGGGCGGCGAGAAGTGGCCGGAGAAAAAGGAACTGGTGCACTTTCTGGACGGCGTGACCAGCCTGATGCAGCTTACCCTCTTCTTCCTGCTGGGCCTGCTCTCCTTCCCCTCCCGCCTGCCCGCCGTGCTGCCCACCGCTCTTGCCGTCACTCTCTTTCTCACCCTCCTGGCCCGGCCCGCTGCGGTGGCCCTGCTCCTCGCTCCCTTCCGGGCGCCCTTCCGCCAGCAGATGCTGGTGGCCTGGTCCGGCCTGCGGGGGGCCACCTCCATCGTCTTTGCCATTCTGGCCGTCATGGACCAGGCCAGCCTCTCCCGGGACCTGTTCCACATCGTATTCTGTGTGGTGCTCCTCTCCATTGGCGTCCAGGGCACCCTTCTCCCCTGGTGCGCCAAGCGGCTGGACATGATCGACGACCGGGAGGACGTCCTCAAGACCTTCAGCGATTACAGTGAAGATACCCCCATCCAGTTTATTCAGCTCTCCATCGGTGCGGAGCACCCCTGGAAGGGCATCCCCCTGCGGGAGGCCCCTCTTCCCCCCGATACCCGGGCCGCCATGGTCCTGCGGCAGGGCGAGCGCATCCTTCCCCGGGGGGATACCGCCCTGGAGAGCGGCGATATTCTGGTTCTCAGCGCCCTGGCCTATGCGGAGACCGCCCAGCTCTCCCTCTCTGAGGTCATCCTCAGCCCGGAGCACGACTGGACCGGCCAGCCCATCTCCGCGGTGGACTGGGGCGGCTCCTCCGTTCTGCTGGTCCTGCGGGGCGAGGAGACCCTGATTCCCACCGGCGACCTGGTCCTGCAAGCCGGGGACCTGCTGGTGCTGGCGGACGATCCCCTCCCCGGACCGTCTTTTTAACTTTTTTACTAAAGGCTCCTTTCTTTGGATATGCTAAGAGCAGTGATCCTCCGCCGCTGTCTCGAAGCGAGATCCATTCTCACCTTTGGAAAGGAGCATTCCCATGTTGAACCCCCGCAAAGTAGCCGTGATCGGCTGTGGTTTTGTCGGCGCATCCATCGCCTTTGCGCTGATGCAGCGCGGCCTGTTTTCTGAAATGGTCCTGCTGGATGTGGACCAGGCCAAAGCAGAGGGCGAGGCCATGGACCTGAGCGATGGTCTCCCCTATGCCGCATCCATGGATATTTACGCCGGAACCTACGACGATGTGACCGACTGTGCCCTCATCGTCCTCACCGCCGGCGTCAACCAGAAGCCGGGCGAGACCCGGCTGGACCTCATCAGCCGCAACATCCAGATCCTCCAGTCCATCGTGCCCCAGATCCGGGCACGGAAATTCGATGGCATCCTGCTGGTGGTCACCAACCCCGTGGACGTGCTCACCTATGCCGCCTGGCGGCTCTCCGGCCTGCCCGCCCAGCGGGTCATCGGCTCGGGGACCGTGCTGGACACCGCCCGCCTCAAGCAGCTGCTGGGGCAGCACCTCCAGGTGGACAGCCGCAACGTCCACGCCTTTATCATCGGAGAGCACGGTGACAGTGAGCTGGCCGTGTGGAGCGGTTCCAATGTCTCCGGGCTGAACCTGGATGACTTCTGCCGCCTGCGGGGTATGCAGAACGACCCCGCCGCCATGCAGGCGCTCTATGAGACGGTGCGGAACAGCGCCTATGAGATCATCCGGCGCAAAGGGGCCACCTACTACGGCATCGCCATGGCGGTCAGCCGCATTGCGGAGTGTATCGTGAAAGACGAGCACGCGGTCCTCCCGGTCTCGGTGGTCCTCCACGGTGAGTACGGTCTGGAGGAACTCTCCCTCAGCATTCCCGCCATTCTCGGCTCAAACGGTGTGGAACAGGTGCTGGAGATTCCTCTGAACAGCAGCGAGCGCATGGCTCTCACCAATTCCGCCGGACAGCTGCGCGACATCGTGCAGCGCCTTCCCCTCTGATCCAGTCCTGTCTGCCCGGGCGTGCCCCGGGCAGACTTTTCTTTGAAAATGCGGATGAAAACAGTTGACGGGATGGAAAATATATGGTATTATTTCTATTCGTCAAGGACATATTTCTTTCTTCGCAATGCTGGAATAGCTCAGTCGGTAGAGCAGCTGATTCGTAATCAGCAGGTCGCGTGTTCAAGTCACGTTTCCAGCTCCAGAAAGCCTCCGAGCCGCAATGGTTCTGAGGCTTTCTTTTTTCTTCTCCCCCACCCCTTCCAGGGGTTTGTGGGAATCTTCGTAACATGGAACCGCAAGCAAACGCGGGAGCGCTGCCCGAAGCTATGGGCCTGTGCTCCCGCGTTTTTTGCTTCTGAATCAAGTCTAAGCGCCCGTTCTCCTCCCCGGGCGCTCCATCCTCTTGTATGAGTTAGACAAAAAACCAGCTCCGTTCGTGTATATTGTAACAGATATTACAGTTACCGCTTGACAATGAACAGGTGTTAATATATACTTAACGCACAGTTGAACAGGCGTTAAATAATACTGAACAACGGGAGGAAATGAACATGGTAGACGCACAGAAATACATTCAGGCAGACCCTACCGTCCGAGCGGTCGCAGAGCAGAAGGAGACCGTTTGGATCAACCCGGACTATCTCCCCTTCTCCGTCACCGACGGGCTGTGCCAGCTGGTGGTCTCGGATGCGGACATTGCTGACGCGGAAGCGCGCCTGGCACGCTTCGCGCCCTTCATCCAGCGCTGCTTCCCCGAGACTGAGGAGACCCAGGGCCTGATCGAGTCTCCCCTGGCCGACATTCCCCAGATGCAGAAGGCCCTGGAGGAGACTTATGGCTGCGCCATTCCCGGCCGGCTGATGCTGAAGATGGACAGCCATCTCGCCATCGCCGGTTCCGTCAAGGCGCGGGGCGGCATCTATGAGGTACTCAAGCATGCGGAGGAGCTGGCCATGGCCGCCGGTAAGCTCTCCGTGGAGGACAACTACGCCAAGCTGGCCGATGAGGACATGAAGCGCTTTTTCAGCCAGTACACCGTCCAGGTGGGTTCCACCGGAAACCTGGGTATGTCCATCGGGATCATGAGCGCGGCCCTGGGCTTCTGCGTTAAGGTCCACATGTCCGCCGATGCCAAGCAGTGGAAAAAGGACCTGCTGCGCAGCAAGGGCGTGGAAGTCATCGAGTACGCCGACGATTACTCCAAGGCGGTGGAAGAGGGCCGGAAGCGCTCCGATGCCGATCCCATGAGCTATTTCGTGGATGATGAGAAGTCGGTGGACCTCTTCCTGGGCTACGCGGTGGCCGCCAAGCGGCTGAAGCACCAGCTGGATGAACTGGGCATCACGGTGGATGAGGATCACCCCCTCATCGTCTATATCCCCACCGGCGTGGGCGGCGCTCCCGGCGGCGTGTCCTACGGCCTGAAGCGGCTGTTCAAGGACGCGGTGCACTGCTTCCTGGTGGAGCCCACCCTCTGCCCCTCTGTGCTCCTGGGCATGGCCACCAAGGAGTATGAAAAGGCTAACGTCCATGACTTCGGTATCTCCGGCATCACCGAGGCGGACGGCCTGGCCTGTGCCAGCCCCTCCAGCTTTGTCACCCGCATCCTGGGCAACCTGCTCTCCGGCGATTTTACCGTGAAGGACGGCAAGCTGTACGACTATCTCCGCCTGCTGGACCGCTCCGAGCATAAGCGCATCGAGCCCTCCAGCTGCGCCGCCTTCGCCGGTCCCTGCGGTCTGCTGGAACTGGAGGGTTCCAAGGACTACTGCGCCCGGCATGGCCTGACCCAGGAGAAGCTGGCCAACAGCGTGCAGATCGCCTGGGCCACCGGCGGACGGCTGGTACCCGCCGAGATCTGGGATCAGTATCTCAGCACGCACATGGATTGATGGGGGGATATGGGATATGTCACCGAATGTACTTGTGATACTCGGACTCGTCCTGTCCGTTGTCGTCCTGGTCCTGTGTACCGTGAAGCTCAAGATCCATCCGTTTTTCGCCCTGATCGCCACCACCGTCACCTTTGCCGTGGTCTCCGGCATGGGGATGGAGGAAATGCTCTCCGCCTTCACCAGCGGCATGGGCGGCACCGTGGCGGACATCGGTCTGGTCATCGCCCTGGGCACCGTCACCGGCGCGCTCCTGGAGAAGTCCGGTGCTGCCGAGACCATGGCTAAAACCATCCTGAAGATCACCGGCGAGAAGCATGCCGCCCTCGGCCTGGCCATCACCGGCTACTTTGTCTCCATCCCGGTGTTCTGTGACTCGGCCTTCGTGCTCCTCAGCCCCATTGCCAAGCGTCTGAGCAAGGACACCCGGATCTCCATGACCACCATGGCCATCGCCATGTGCATGGGCCTGCACGCGACGCACATGTTTGTTCCCCCCACGCCCGGTCCCCTGGCCGTCTCCGGTATCCTCAGCGCCGATCTGGGTCAGGTCATCCTCTTCGGCGCTCTGGTCTCCATTCCGGTCATGCTGGTGGGCTACTTCGGCGCCCAGCTGGCCGGTAAGAAGTACTACTATCTGCCCAAAGAGGTGGGCGAGACCCAGGAGCAGCAGAAGCTGCCCAGCCCGGTCATGGCCTTCCTCCCCATCCTGGCCCCCATTGCCCTCATGCTGATCAAGACCATCGGCGACATGTGCACCTGGCCTGAAGCCGTCATGGGCGTCATGGACATCCTGGGCACTCCCGCTGTGGCCCTACTGGTTGGCCTGATCATTGCCGCTATTGGCTACCATGAGATCTTCCCCGAGGACAAGACCGCCTGGGGCTTCGACGGTGTCTTTGCCGAGGCTCTGCGCACCGCGGGCCAGATCGTCCTGATCGTGGGCGCCGGCGGCGCATTCTCCGGCGTGCTGAAGGCTTCCCCCCTCCAGGACATCCTGACCGAGACCTTCTCCGGTCTGGCCATCGGCATCCTGGCTCCCTTCCTGATCGGCTTCCTGTTCCGCACCTGCGTCGGCTCCGCCACCATCGCCATGGTGACTGCGGCCACCATGATCGTGCCTCTGCTGGATATCCTGGGCTTTGCCTCCCCCATGGGCCGCATCATCGCCATGCTGGCCTGCGCTGCCGGCGGCCTGATGGTATTCCACGGGAACGACGACTTCTTCTGGGTCACCGCCACGACCTCTGAGATGGATACCTCGGTCGCCTATAAGACCATTCCTCTCATCAGTGTTCTGCAATCCCTGACCGCGCTCGTGTGTGTGTTCCTCCTGAGCCTGATCTTCCTGCATTGATTTCCTGTTCTGCATCCGGCGGGAAATTTTACGGGCCCGGTTTTATACCGGGCCCGTTTGTGTTATAATGGTACCTACGCGTGGAACGATCGCAAATAAACACACGATAGGACGGAACGACTTATGGCGGAAGAGATCAATATTGGCATCAAAGTGCAGGAATTCCGGAAAAAGAGCGGAATGAGCCTGCGTGAGCTGGCAGCACAGGCGGAACTATCCCCCTCCATGCTCAGCCAGATCGAGAGCAATACGGTCAATCCCTCGATCAATGCCCTGAAGAATATTGCAGAGGCGCTCCATGTGCCCCTGTTCCAATTTTTTAAGGACGATGTGCAGGCCGACCGTCTCATCGTGCGCAAGGGCGAGAACCGCATCATCGGACGCATCGGCGAAGAGGTCATGTATAAGCTCCTCACGCCGGACATCAGCGGCGCCATCGAATTCTGCCTGATGGAGATTCCGGCTGGTGTGTCCTCCTCCGATGTGCCCCGGGAGCACACCGGCGAAGAGGTCGCCTACATCATCAGCGGAGAGATTGATCTGCACCTGAGCGGGACCGTGCACCATCTGGAGAGCGGAGATTCTGTCCGGATTCCTCCCATGAGTCCCCACCGCTGGGTCAACTGCTACGACTCTGATTTCAAAGCGGTGTTTGCCATTACACCGCCAAGTTTTTGAGTTGTCTTGCGGGACAACCGATCCGTTCAGAGCCGCCGCGTAAGATTTCACGCGGCGGCTTTCAGCGTCTCTTTCTCCGGAGCCCCCGCATGGATATTTTTTATCCGAGTCCCCCTCTCCCCTGTTTGTGGGTTATCTTTTTTTCCGGGTGTAGCGCAGTTGGTAGCGCGCTTGCTTTGGGAGCATACCGGGCCCATCCATGAGGAAAAAAGCCCAACCCCACAACCCGCTGGGACACTACCAGAAGCGGGAACCATTTCCGCCAAGTCGCTGGTCAAGAAACGACCAAGACCACATGTAAGACCACAGATAAAACAATTTCATAACCGGGTGTAGCGCAGTTGGTAGCGCGCCTGCTTTGGGAGCAAGATGCCGGGAGTTCGAGTCTCCCCACTCGGACCATTTTACGCAGAAAAACCGCCTGAAATGGCGGTTTTTCTGCGTTTTTTGTTCTATTTTTGTCTCTTGGACGATTGCGGTTCAGCGGCGATTTCAGGGACAGAAAAGCGGCGGGAGCATGAGCGAGGATAGCCGCTGAAACCGCCAAATCCCTAACCCATCCCTAACGACAAAATATCTCACTTTTTGGCGTATGTCAGTCGATTATCATGTTACCTTTCATAATAGTTACATGATAGCATAAAGACAAGGCTGTCGTATTATGCTGATAGGCCGACAGTCTATACAGAAGTGTTTTATAAGGAGTTTCACTATGGATGCACATAAAGCAATTATCACAAGTATATTTAATAACTCCACGCTTATAGAGGTACCCTTCTTCCAGCGATCCTATGTTTGGAAAGAAGATCTTTGGGCTCGGATGATTGAAGATATGGTCCTCCTCTCAGACAAATCGTGTCACTCGGGTGTGGAACCCTTTGGTTGAATCTATTTTACGGTATGGGGCATGGAGCGCTCATTTTCAATCTTCTCAATCCGCTCGGGAAACATGGTCACCAACAGCTCACTGGCGTCCTCCCGGGTCAGTTTCAGACTCTCCCGGGTCAGCTGGTAAATGGTCTTGTTTTCTTTGGTGGATACTCTGGCCATGATGCTTTCCTCACTCCATGCAAGAACCAAAACTTCTAGGCTCTGTTTTCTCCATTATACGGGATATGAGGGATAAAACAATTACTTTTCTTGCCCTTTTCTCCCGTACGCCCTATGGAAACAAAAAAGGCGTTTCCTTTCCCGCCGGAATGAATCGCCGGTAAAGGTCAGGGAGCGTCTTTTTCTGCATGATAAACATCTTGTCACAGGTTCTGTTCCATATTGGCGCTGATCACATTGAAGTGGTGGTTGATGGCCAGAATCAGCTGGGCCTTATCCCGGCGGGCCAGAGCGTCCACAATCTGTTCGTGGGCGTACTGCAGCTGGTTGCCGGTCTGGAAGTTGCGCAGGATATGCCGGCGCATATCGGCGATGAAGCGGTCGATAGTGGTGGAGAGGGCCCGGTGAATCTGGATAATCAGCTCGTTGCCTGAGATGGCGGCAATGGTATCATGGAGCTGCTTATCCAGTTGGGCGGCCCGCTTGGAGGAACAGGACGCCATCTCCTCCACCATTCCGGACAGCTCCCGGACCTGCTCGTCGGTGATGCGCCCCAGGGCCAACAGGGCGGCCTGCAGCTCCAGGCCCGCCCGCAGCTCCCCCAGCCTCCGGTAGTCGATCTGCTGCAGGAGCATCAGCAGGTCAAAGGAGTCCTGCAGATTGCGCTGGATGTTGCAGCAGATAAAATTGCCGGCCCCTTGGTTGCTGACGATAAATCCCATATGCTCCAGCAGCCGAACTGCCTCCCGCACCGAGTTGCGGCTGATGCCCAGCTGCTCGGCCAGCTCCCGCTCCGGAGGCAAGGGATCCCCCAGGGACAGCTGTCCGCTGCGCAAGGAATCCTCCAGATAGGTGAGCACTTTTTCATAGGATTTGGGCTGTTCCGCCATGGAAATCTTCCTCCTTGGCATGATGTACATGCAAATAGTATAGCACAGGGAGAAGGCCACTGTAAAGGTGCGACCAACTCATTCTAACTGGTAGGACCAACACGTTTTTAAAAAAGCCGATAATTGCAAACTTTTTCGTAATATTGTCCAATTATCGCCTTGACATCTAGAAGTATCAGGAATAATATATAAATGTTCTAAAAATTCCTTGTATTGTTGCGCGTTTTTTATTTTATATGGTAGAACCAATTTAAGAAATAGGTCAACCACTGAAACAAGAGGTTATCATCTATGCAGACGATTTCCCTTCCTTACGGACGGGACCGGGTTGAGGCTCAGATCCCGGACCAGCGCCTGGCGGCGGTCCTCCGCTCCGGCGCACAGAGCTATCGGCCTCAGGCCGACCAGGCTCAGCTGGTGAGGCAGGCTCTGGAGAACCCCATCGGCACGCCCCCGCTCCGGGAATTGGCCAAAGGCAAGCATCAGGTTGTCATTATCAGCAGCGATCACACCCGCCCGGTCCCCAGCAAGGTTATTTTGCCCCAGTTGGTAGATGAGATCCGGGCCGGTTCCCCTTCTGCAGAGATCACCGTGCTGGTGGCCACCGGCTTCCACCGCCCCACCACCCGGGAAGAGATGCTGGACAAATACGGCCAGGAGCTTTTCCTCCGGTCCGGCCTGCACTTTGCCGTCCATCTCAGCGGCAAGGATGAGGACATGGTATCTCTGGGCACCCTGCCCTCCGGAGGCAAGCTGCTCATCAACAAGCTGGCCGCCCAGGCGGACCTGCTGGTGGCTGAGGGCTTCATTGAGCCCCACTTCTTTGCCGGTTTCTCCGGCGGGCGCAAGAGTGTGCTCCCCGGAGTCGCCAGCCGGACCACCGTACTGGCCAATCACTGCTCCACTTTCATTGACAGCCCCTTTGCCCGCACCGGCATCCTGGACGGCAACCCCATTCACCGGGATATGATCTACGCCGCCCAGCAGGCCAAGCTGGCTTTCATCTGCAATGTAGTCATTGACGAGAAAAAAGAAGTGATTGCCGCTTTCGCCGGCCACTTCAATGAGGCCCACCGGGCTGGCTGCGCTTTTGTAGAGCAGCTCTCCGGTGTCTCAGCTGTCCCCGCCCCCATTGTCATCTCCACCAACGGCGGCTATCCCCTGGACCAGAACATCTACCAATCGGTGAAGGGAATGACCGCTGCCGAGGCCACCTGCGCCCCCGGGGGCGTGATCATTATGGTCTCCGCCTGCAGCGACGGACACGGCGGCCAGTCGTTCTACGACACCTTCGCTCAGGAACCCGACGAGGAAAAAATCATGGCCTCCTTCCTGGCCACCCCCAGCGACCGCACCATTCCCGACCAGTGGGAAGCTCAGATTCTCTGCCGTATTCTCTTAAAGCACCCGGTGATCATGGTCACCCAGGCCCCCCGGGAGATGGTGGAGGCCATGCACATGCACTGGGCCCCCGATCTTTCGGCGGCCATCGACCTGGCCGACCGGCTGCTGGGCCGGGCGGACAGCCCCATCACGGTAATCCCCGACGGCGTGTCGGTGATTGTAAAGAAATAAATTACTTAATGAGAAGGAAAGAAAAGAGGAATCCGCTATGAGTCAGTATGAAAAAGTGACCCCCGAACTGATCCAGGCGCTGCAGGCTGCGGTGCCCGGCCGGGTCAGCGTGGACGGGGACATCAACGACGACTTCTCCCACGACGAGATGCCCATCTACGGCAAGGCCATGCCCGAGGTGGTGGTGGAGGCTGTCTCCACCGAAGAGGTGGCCGCAGTGATGAAGCTGTGCAACGAGCATCACGTCCCCGTCACTCCCCGCGGCGCCGGCACCGGTCTGACCGGCGGCGCTGTCCCCGTCTGCGGCGGTGTGGTGCTGTCCATCACCAAGATGAACAAGATTCTCTCCTATGACACCGATAACATGGTGGTCCGGGTCCAGGCCGGCGTGCTCCTCAACGACCTGGCCGAGGACGCAGCCAAGAAGGGCTTCCTCTATCCCCCCGATCCCGGTGAGAAGTTCGCCACCCTGGGCGGCAACGTGTCCACCAACGCCGGCGGCATGCGGGCGGTCAAGTACGGCACCACCCGGGACTACGTGCGGGCCATGACCGTGGTACTGCCCACCGGCGAGATCGTAAACATGGGCGCCAGCGTGTCCAAGACCAGCTCCGGCTACTCCCTGCTCAACCTGATGATCGGCTCTGAGGGCACTCTGGGCATCATCACCGAGCTGACCCTGAAGCTGATCCCCGCCCCCAAGGCTGTCATCAGCCTGGTGGCCCTCTATGAGAACCTGGAGGACTGCATCGCCACCGTGCCCAAGATGATGAAGGCCAACCTCCACCCCCAGGCCCTGGAGTTCATGGAGCGGGAGATCGTCCGCCTCAGCGAGTCCTACCTGGGCAAGAGCACCTTCCCTCAGACCTTTGAGGGCAGCGACGTGAACGCCTACCTGCTCATCACCTTCGACGGGGACAGCGAGGAGCAGCTGGACGAGATGATCGAGCAGGCCTCCGAGGTCCTGCTGGAGGCCGGCGCTCTGGACATCCTGGTAGCCGACACTCCCCAGCTGAAGAAGGACGCCTGGGCCGCCCGTTCCACCTTCCTGGAGGCCATTGAGGCCAACACCAAGCTGCTGGACGAGAGCGACGTGGTGGTGCCCGTCAACGAGATCGCCCACTATGTGAACTTCATCAACGAGATCGCCAAAGACTACGACTTCGAGGTCAAGAGCTTCGGCCACGCCGGCGACGGCAACCTGCACATCTACAACTGCTCCAACGATATGGACCCGGAGGAGTTCAAGCGCCAGGTGGCCGCCTTCATGAAGCGGGCCTACGGCAAGGCCACTGAGCTGGGCGGTCTCATCTCCGGCGAGCACGGCATCGGCCGGGGCAAGATGGAGTATCTGGCCGAGATGGTGGGCCCGGTGAACATGCGCCTGATGGAGGGCATCAAGCACACCTTTGACCCCAACATGATCCTGAATCCCGGCAAGGTCTGCTACACCCTGTAAACATACTGGAAAAGACAGAAAATCGAGCGGAGGAAAAACTCATGTCCTATTTGATTTCAGAGGCTGCCCAGGATCTGCTGGGCGATGTGAAGGATTTTTGTGAAAACGAGGTCAAGGAGCCCTGCAAGGAGTTTGACCGCAGCGGCGAGTGGCCCAAGGAGATCTACGACCAGGCCATCGAGATGCAGCTGCAGACCCTGGAGGTCCCCGAGGAGTACGGCGGCCCCGGTCTGAGCCGGGTGGATGTGGCCGCCCTGTTTGAGGAGATGGCCAAGGCCGACGCCGGCTTTGCCACCACCATCTCCGCCAGCGGCCTGGGCATGAAGCCGGTGCTCATCGCCGGCAACGAGGCCCAGAAGAAGCGCGCCTGCCAGCTGATCATGGACGGCGGCTTCGGCGCCTTCTGCCTCACCGAGCCCGGGGCTGGCTCTGACGCCAGCGCCGGCAAGACCACCGCTGTGAAGGACGGGGACAGCTACATCCTCAACGGCCGCAAGTGCTTCATTACCAACGGCGGCGTGGCCTCCTTCTACTGCGTTACCGCCATGACCGACAAGTCCGCCGGCGTGAAGGGCATGTCCATGTTCTTCATCGAGGCCGGCACCCCCGGTCTCTCCACCGGCCACGAGGAGGACAAGATGGGTATCCGCACCTCCAACACCTGCGACGTGGTGCTGGACGACTGCCGTATTCCTGCCTCCAATCTGCTGGGCGCTGAGGGGCAGGGCTTCACCATCGCCATGAAGACTCTGGACCAGGCCCGTGCCTGGATGGGCTGCATCGCCACCGGCATCGCCCAGCGGGCCATGGAAGAGGCCATTGCCTACGGCAAGGAGCGTGTCCAGTTCGGCAAGCCCATTCTGAAGAACCAGGCCCTCCAGTTCAAGGTGGCCGACATGGCCATCAAGATTGAGACCGCCCGTCAGATGGTGGCCCACGCCCTGACTCTGATGGATCAGGGCCTGCCCTGCTCCAAGGAGTCCGCCATCGCTAAGTGCTATGCTTCCGATATCGCCATGGAGGTGGCCTCCGAGGCCATCCAGATGTTCGGCGGTTACGGTTACAGCCGGGAGTACCCGGTGGAAAAGCTGCTCCGCGACGCTAAGATCTTCCAGATCTTTGAGGGCACCAACGAGGTGCAGCGCATTGTGGTTGCCAACAACACCATTGGAAAATTCTAATTGAAGGAGCTCGAGTGATATGGAGATTCTGGTCTGCCTGAAGCAGGTGCCCGATGACTCGGTGGAAATCCACCTGAAGCCCGGCACCGAGGAAGTGAATCTGGACGGCGTCACCCCCGTGGTCAACGCCTTTGATACCTATGCGCTGGAGATGGCCACCCGCCTCAAAGAAGCCGTGGGTGGCAGCATCACCGCCATCACCGTGGGCCCGGAGAAAGCCCGGGACGCGGTGAAGACCTGCCTGGCCGTGGGCGCCAACCAGGGCTATGTCATCAGCGACCCCACTTTTGAGGACGCGGACACCCTGGGCCGCAGCAAGATCCTGGCCGCCGCCATCCGGAAGCTGGAGGCGGACGCCGGCAAGCCCTTTGACCTGATTTTCTGCGGCCGCGAGGCCACCGACCGGGCCAGCGGCCAGCTGGGGCCCCAGCTGGCTGAGGCCCTGGGCACCGGCGTGATCGTGGACCTGGTGGACATCGAGCAGACGGACGCCGGCATCTGCGCCAAGCAGGAGACTGAGGAGGGCTACCGCAAGGTAGAGTCCGCGCTCCCCTGCGTGGTCACGGTGAACAAGCCCGCCTATGACCCCCGTTACCCCACCATCAAGAGCAAGATGGCCGCCCGGAAGATGGCCATCCCCGTGCTCTCCGCCGCCGATCTGGACTCTGTGGAGCCCGGCAAGCCCACCGCCCACGTGGTCAAGGTCTTTGAGCCCGCCAAGCGCCAGGCCGGTGTGAAAATCAACGAGGAAACTGCTGCGGAATCCGCCATCAAGGCTGTTGACATGATGGCCGCCGCCAAGCTGCTGTAAAGGAGAGACAGACATGGATTGGGGCAATTGCAAAGATATTCTGGTCTTCCTGGAGCAAAAGGAAGGCAAAGTGGTAAATGTGAGCCTGGAGGCTCTGACTCCCGCCCGCACCCTGGCCGGTCTCACCGGCGGTAAGGTGCTGGCTTTGGCAGTGGGCACGGACAATGCCGCCGCCGCAGAAAAGGCTGCTCCGCTGTGTGACGGCGTACTCTCGGTAGAGGGTGCTGCCTTCAGCGACGGCTGCAGCGACGCCATGGTCTGCGCGCTGGAGGCCATGGTCAACAAGTATGCGCCCGCCGCGGTGCTGGCCGGCAACACCCCCCTGGGCCGGGAGCTCACCGCCCGGCTGGACGCCCGGAAGGGCCTGGGCAGTGTGCAGGACGCCACCGCGCTGAAGATCGACAACGGCACCCCCGTATGGACCGTTCCCCTCTACGGTGGCACGGTGCTCAACGACGTGGTGGTAGACACCCTGCCTGTAGTGGCCACCGTCCGCTCCGGCGCCTTCTCCAAGCCTGAGGCCGGCGAAGCCGCCCCTGTCACCGCTGAGGCGGTGGAGGTGCCCGCCGACGCCATCAAGACCAAGGTAGTGGAAGCGGTGAAGGAGATCTCCGAGTCCGTGAACCTGGAGGAGGCCAAGGTCATCGTCACCGGCGGCCGTGGTATGGGCAGCCAGGAGAACTTCGCCCTGGTGGAGGAGCTGGCCCAGCTGCTGGGCGGCGTGGTGGGCGCCACCCGTCCTGCCATCGAGGAGGGCTGGGTGTCCCGTGCCCACCAGGTAGGCCAGTCCGGCAAGATTGTCTCCCCCGCCCTGTACATCGCCTGCGGCGTGTCCGGCGCCACCCAGCACGTGTCCGGCATGACCGGTTCCGGCTATGTGGTGGCCATCAACAAGGACGAGGACGCCCCCATCTTTGATGTGGCCGATGTGGGCATCGTAGGCGACGTGATGAAGGTTCTGCCTGCCATGATCGAAGAAATCCGCAAGCGCAAGGCGGAGTAACCCAGCGGGCAGCGCTTCGCTGCCCTTCCCCCGGCACTTTGCACGATGGCATGATTGGACAAAAACAACAACACACAACGGCACCCCGTTGGTCCAGCCTCACCGGTTGGTCCGACGGGGTGCCGTTTTTCTAAACCGGCCGCCCTCTGCCAGCAGCTAAGGTACAAATACAGAAACGGTGGGAGCCGGAGGTTCCCTCATCAGGACCTCCGGCTCCCGCCAGAAAGAAGGTCGGTATTTCCGAAACGCTTCCTGTCTCACCCCAGCAGTATCGTGATTGCATGGTCTAAAATATGGGGCGTTCTGTCATACAGGTCCTCCATCAGAACACGCTCGGTCAGCTTATGAAAATCTTTTGCAGCGGATAAGTAGTCGCGGATTTCATTGTCAGCTAGAATCGTAGCCTTTACTTGCTTTGGAGCCGAGCGACAGATTCCTTGTACTGGATTTCTTTCAATCAAGCCACGGTTTACTGCCTGGCTTAGCACCTTTGAGAGTAGATTTTGAATATGCCGCATAGTCTGCTGGGATAGTGGTTTCCCATTCCGTTTGTTTCCATGCAGTTGATGCTCTTCCAGAAACTCCTCTATCTTTTGCGTCGTCAGGGATTCCAGCGGACAATCCCCTATCCAAGGCAGAATATGATTTTTCAATACATAGCGATGCGCTTCGCAGGTCGTATGCCTCACACTCGGTGCGTCATAGTTTTTTGTCAGAAAGCGACCCATTCTTTTACTGTCATACGCAACTTATCTGGAGGAACATCTCAATGGCTTTCCTCACTATGATGACGAGGTCGTTCGCAAGATGATTGAACGGGTCACTGTAGTCGATGCGGAAACAATCCGGGTCAAGTTCCGATACAGCGATTTGGAGATTGAACAGTCCGTATGCTAAAATAGAGACAAGGAGCGATTTACTTATGGAAATTTTTATAACAGGAGATACACATGGAGATTTCTGCCGGTTCCGGCCCGACATCTTCTATGAGCAGGAACACATGTCCAAGGAGGATTTGGTTCTGGTCTGTGGAGACTTTGGTGGAATCTGGTACGGTGATCCACGGGATGATGCAGGACTGGACTGGCTGGATAGTCTGCCCTACACCACGGCCTTCGTGCTCGGGAACCATGAAAACTATGACGCCTACAAAGGTTATCCCAAAGAGGAGTGGCATGGCGGACAGATCCAGAGGATACGTCCCTCCGTCCTGCATCTCATGCGGGGCCAGGTATATGAGCTCAACGGCAGGAAGTTTTTTACCATGGGCGGCGCATCCTCCCATGATATCCAGGATGGCATTCTGGAGCCGGACGATCCAGACTTCGAGGAAAAGTTTCAGCAACTCGAACAACGCGGTGCGCTGTTTCGTGTGAACCATCGTTCCTGGTGGGCCGAGGAACTGCCCAGCGAAGCGGAATATCTGGAAGCCAGAGCAAATCTGGAGCGTGTCCACTGGAATGTGGATTACATCATCAGCCACTGCTGCCCCTCCAGCATACAGGATGTGTTCAGCGGAGGAATGTTCAAGAAAGATGCACTGACCGAGTTCTTCGATGAAGTGTGTCAGAGATGTACCTTCCGGTATTGGTTCTTCGGCCACTACCACAGCAACATGGTGATCGAGAAAAAGTATGCTATGCTATATGAGCAGATCATAAGACTGAAGTAAGAAAGAGGGCTGTGCTGACGCATGGCCCTTTTTTCGTATCCTGTTTGCACATGGCTTTGTCAGTATGTCAATATGGGGGTTCGGAAATGGCTTGAAAAAAGCGCAGAAAAACAAAAATACAAGTTGTGCAAAACCCTGAATCCATTGAGCCGCAAGGCTTTCCGGGCTGTATCTTTTTCGGCAACAAAAGACAACTTTGTCAGAAAAACCGTCCGAAATGGCGGTTTTTCTGCGTTTATCGCTTGATTTTGTTTGCGTTTATGGACCGTGGAGGTGTAACATGGGTGTAGCTTCTGTTTCCGAGTATGTGGCATCGTTAAATGAAAAGCAGCAGAGACATATCTGCGCATTCATTGAATTTATGAATGCGGAATATCCCCAGCTGACAAACAAGATCTCCTTCTCTATGCCCATGTGGCTGGTGGGGAAAAAGATGAATGAGGGATATGTGGCGGTCTCCGCAGCGAAAAACCATTTCTCCATCCATTTTTCCGATGAAGAGTTTCTGAATCATTTATCAGAGAGCCTTCCTAACTGCAAAAAGGGAAAGCGATGCATCAATATCAAATTCGGCGATGAGCAGTCCCTTCGTGCGGTCGAAGAAAGCATTAGAGATTTTCTGAAGATCTATGGCTCTGAAGGGAGTTCCTCCCGATGAAGGGCACAGAGGAAATCGGCTGCTGCGGCGCCTACTGTGGCACCTGCCGGGAATATCAGAAAACCTGCAAGGGCTGCAAACAGGGATATCTGGACGGCTCTCGGGAACTGAACCGGGCCAAGTGCAGGATGAAGAAATGCTGCCTGACTAAAGGCCACATTACCTGCGCAGATTGCGAGGAATATGACCGCTGTGAGATCATTCAGTCCTTTCTCAACCATCCTGGCTACAAATACGGCAAGTACAAGCAGGCGCTGGAGTACATCCGCATCCACGGCCACTCGGCCTTCATGACAGCGGCGGAGCACTGGAAAAATGCCTATGGCAAGTACCCCGATCAAGATCGCTGAAATAAGCAATACCACCCGCTGAATATCCACAGATTTCAGCGGGTGGTATTCTTTGTCTATGGCATATTAAAAACTGATACACCTGAATGAATGATAAGGTACAATAGGATTGTTCAACGAACAGATCTCCGAGAACTCGTCAGCAGCATCAGCGTAAGTCAAATCCAACTGCTTCTTGATAAGCTGGATGGGCTGCTTGGAAAGGAACTGGGAAGAAAGATTTTTACTCATCTTGTCCCAGTCGCCCTCTTCTTTCAGCTTGTTGATCGCAGAAAGCTTCTCATTTCCGTCGGCGTCGATATAGTGACTCTGGCCATTAGCCTTAATCAAGGCCCCAAAAGGGTTGTCGGGATCATCCTGAATTTTCTTCAGAACATCCATCTTAGGTGTTCCGGTATGCTTGTTGGTGTTAAAGACAATGTCTGCGCCATCGGGCATATCGTCAGAATACATCGCCATTCCTTTGAGGTAATGAGTACCATCCACAAGGATACGAACCTGAGCATAGTGAGAGTCTCCCAAATCAAGGTCAGCAACGCCGCGACGGATCTCAATGACACCGTCTTTCAGTGCGCCACCCTCATCGCCATAAAGGATCTTCACACGGCTGGAATCAATGCTCGCCGGATACTCACGCTTGTCCCAAGACTCGCCACCATCAGTAGAATGGTAGTCGCCAACAGACTTCACCAAATCAAGGTTTTGATAAACCTCTCTCTGGTCAATCTCAGGAACGGAAATAACGGGGGTGATCGTGCGTTTCTTCGGGTCGTTTACCTGGGGAACGCCGACGCCATAGCGGTTATAGCCCTCGGTTTCCAAAATGAAAAGAGCCTCTTGAAGAACACCGGTAGAAACGCCAAGCTGCCGCTCAACGCCGGTGCCTACATCAATGGCTCCTTTTTCCGCAAGCTCTTTCTTCAGAATCTCTGCCGTGGCTTGCGCCTTATTCTTATTGGCTGCCGTATTCTCATTCAGCAGTGCGCGAACAGAAGAGTCATTCGCATAACCGAGGATTGAGGCGATCTCATCCAGCGTCTTACCGTCTTCCCGCAAAGAACGGGCACGGTCTGCCTGAAGAGCACGGCGTTCATGCTTTGCTACGCGAACCTGCATCCGCAAGTCAGTCGTCGAAAGATGAAGTTCATCGGAAATCTGTTTTTCAGTTTTGCCGAGCCGCTGAAGCTCTTCAACGCGAGCAAGAAAGTCGCCGCCATGTTGGTAAGGGTTATCACCGGAACCCCATGGATAGCGCCCAGAGCGCCGTTTGACGCCATAGTGCATCAGAATATCTTCCTCTACGAGGTCCATAGCTTAACCCTCCTCTTCTCTAATTTTGTTGATGACCTTATCGGCTGTGATGATCCTGTCCATGATCGGCAGAATATCCTCAACAGTCGGCTTATGGTACAGAATTTGGTCGTGCTGGTAGATACGCAACTCCATTTCAATGTCGGCTGGACGAATATGATACTCCAAACAGAACAGAGCGGCATAGACCTCCAACTGTTCAATATGAGCATCAATTTCTCCGGTCTTCAAATCATGGATGCGAAGAAAATTATTTCGGAAACAAATCGCATCGGTCGTTCCGAAACAGTTCGGGGAATAGTAGAGGATCTGTTCCGGCGTCATCTTATAACCGATAGCGTCATTCACATACATGTTCAGAGTCTTCTGAGACTTAGGAAGTTTCTGCCCCAAAAGAATACACTGAGCGGCGAATGCGTGAAGAACAGTTCCTTTCTGTGTTGCCAGAAATCTCACATAGGAGTCCGCGATTTTATCGTCGGTGTAATTGATCCAGTGATACTTACTTGCACCAAGGAAGGCGTGCTGACCTTCAAGGTTGGAATGCCTGTTGAAGTTCATTCAATACCTCCTCTTTATTTTCTGGACACACAAAGCGAGAGAATGACATATCGTTCATCTTCTCGACATAGTAGTCCTGATTTGGGCGCTTCTTAGCTGTCGCAGACCTCTTGCATTCGAGGGAGGCCCACTTCTCGCCATAAAGAATCAACAGATCGGGAAGTCCCTGAATTTGGTCCATCTTGAAAACCATGCATCCAGGGAACAACGCTTTCAATGACTCGATTAAACGGTCTTGAAATCCGCTCTCAAGTCTGGAACTTCTGGCCACGAAATGACCTCCTTTCGACAAAAAATAAAATGGAGAGAGGGAAATGTGTAACACATCTCTCTCTTCTCCATAAAAGACCCTGTTTTTTCTGCGGAAGCCAAAAAGGGCATAAAAAAGCCGAGACACCTTTTCAAGCGTCTCGGTCAAACATATCCAGAGGGTCAGCTATTATTTCGCAGATACCGAATGAGTATCCAAATCAGCCACAGACCTCCTGTGCAGAAAGTAAGTATCACATCAAGGATCAGTCCGCCAGTGCTACGCTTTCCGTTACCTTTACTCATGCTGTCCGTCCTTTCTCATAAATCCGTTATGTTGTCATCATCAATGTTGTTGCTTTCTTTCAGTGCGATGTTACCTCCAAGACTCGAAGCCAAAGCCGCGACAATGGCAGCAGCTACGCCGCCGATAACCCAAATGAGCTTCAAACGGTTCCTCGATTTTTCAGAGTCCTTATCCGCTACCGCTGCGGCAACTTCCTGCATCTGATTGAGAATATAAGTCTTCTGCTCAAATGTCAGGTCGTCGTTGTCCAGCATTTTTTCAAGAGAATCCATCACGCGGTTATACATATCGTAACAACTGCGCATACTCTCTCGATCGTCTTCCATCGCTTCCTGGATGACGCTGCGGTACTCTTTCAAAACATCAAGTGAAGTCGAAGCGAAGTTCGGAAATTGCTCAAGAGCTTTCTTTGCAACTTCGGGGTTCATCTTCGGAACCATTGTCGCAAAAGCAATGACTTTTTCTTTTGTCAAATGTCTGAAATCTGGAATATCCAGTTTCTTGAGAACTTGCTGTTCAGTGTAAGGCCGTGCCACGCTCCGTCCTCCCCTCGTAAGAGTGCAAATAAAAAAGGTGCGCCCCAACGAAGAGACGCACCCTGCAAAAGCGCATCTCTCATTGCTGCGACACAATCCTCTTACCACCACTATGGGTATAACGAGTTAAGAGAGAAACACTTGTTGCCAAGTAATTCTCCCATAGTGAAGCGGATAAGAAGATTTAATTGTGTCGCAAGCTTAGTATATCACACTCGCGCACGAAAAGGAAGTCAGAGTTTTTTGAGGAAAATCAGGCTTTGGCCAAAAACCCACTTTTTCTCGTCACTTATATATATTTTTTACATTTTTTCTTCACACTAATTAAAGAAAAAAGTGGGAAAGTGGGCAGAAAGCCCGCAAAGCCTTGTGTACCAACGGTTTCAGCCTGCCCACTTTTCAAATAAAACCGGGCAAAAACCCACTTTTTTTGGCCAGAACCGTCTCTACAAGTCTCTCAACTCGCCCGAATATATCAAGTTTCTGAAAGAAAGTGGGCAGAAGCCCGTTTTTCAAAATAAAAGTGGCCACAATTTTTGCGCATGAAAGAGCCCCGAATCCTATCTTAGATTAGACAGAACCGGGGCAAATTCACACGGTTTGGAGAGGCTACCTCCATACTCGTCCGGACCGTTTGTCGATTAGAACGACACGACCTTCGATCTCGAAGTCCGCCAAGTCACACACATCCTTGATAGACCTGAGCAACTTCTTAAAGCGAAGCTCCTCGATTTCAAGGTTCATCATGGCCTGGTAGGCTGTCGGATCTGAGTAGCCCTCCGAGTTTTTTCGGTCGCTCATTGGTCACCTCTTTCTTTCTCCCATTTTTCAAGATCACAGCCGATCTCTTTCAGCTTGTAGGTACAGAGCCAGACATCATCGCCCTGTTCCATCTCATAACGACGGATCAAAGCCTCGATGCCGCGGGAGAAGTTGTCATAGAATTTTTTAAGCCTCTTATTGCCGAAGCCGAGCTGTTCACGCAGCTCCCACAGAACCAGAGCGTCGATCTCTCGGATATGCTTTCGATCGTACTCTGCGAGCTGTCGCTGTATCTCCATGTCCATAGCCTTTTTCTCGGCAGCAGACATTACGGCTCCGAACACTCTTTTTCCGGCTTTCTTTACTTTCATGAATGGGTCCTCCCATGATCCAGTTTTCTTTTGCGAAGAACATCGGAACTCCGAAGAAAAGAGAAAGGAGAAGGACCGTACCATCCCTCTCCAAAATAACAACCGGCAAAGATGCCAGCACCATCAATACCGCATAAATCTTGTTGCGGATCAGTTCGCGCTTCCACATAATCATTACTCCTTTATCAGTACGATGTTGACGGAATGAACCAGATATGTAGTTCCGTCAATTTTTACCTGAATCTGATCGCCGTCATCATAGTCTTTCCAGCTCTCGATTTTCCCGCTGATGACTGAACCATCGGGAAGCGCCAGGATAGCATTGTCATAGCTGAATGTCGTGTCGATGACTTGTCTGTTACAACCAGTCAGGAACATCAGCATCATGGCGACAACGAGGAGGATCGCCGCAAGCATACAAAGCGCTCTCTTAGCTTTCATCTTACTTATCCTCCTCAACAGTATAGATAGGCTTGTCATAAGCGTACAGAGTCGCATGACTCTCATCTGGTGCATCCATCTCCAACACAGTCATGATGGCATAGTTTGCGAGATCGAGCAGCGTATCACGAATGGACTCATCCGTAACTTGCTGCTGGTCGCGGTCATTACAGGAAAGGCGGGACAGGGTCTTGAAGCGGGAGAACTTATCTCCAAGACGGATACGGGCCATAGCAAGACCTTCCTCGACGAAAGTGGTATGGAAGCTGTCCCCATAGTCGTGGTTTTTGCGTGCGTAGAGCTCGTTCAGCCCATCGCAGATTTCCTTATGTCTTAGAACTTTTTCGTTCATTGCGATCCTCCTTAGTCTTTCATAGGCGACAGGCCAAGTCGTGTCCGGTAGTCATTGTGAGAAATCAGACCGCTGGCTCTCATGTTGCGGAGTGTCTCCTCATCCGGCCACGGGCAGACCGAAACAGAAACACCGCCATCAGGCGAAATATAAATGGACACAGATCGGTCACGAGCTGCCATTGCTTCATCAATGATTGAGTGGATTTTTTTCTCATCCATTTTCACAAGCTCCTTTCAAATATCATTTGCTCTGCGATGCAGACTATGGTCGGCATCAAAGCCATCGGGATAGCGGGCGCGGAGCTTATCAATGTTCATCTGGAAGATCGTCTCCAGGTCATAGCCGATAGCTTCTGCGCTGATGGCCAGATACCATGCGACATCGCCAAGTTCTTTTGCCATGTGTTCGCTATCGAAAGCGTGGCCCTGGTAAAGATGCTTTTTGAGAATATCAATGCATTCTCCGGCTTCGCCGTTCAGACCCATCAGGCCGTTGAGAATACGAGGGTATTCCTTAGACATTCCGGATGCGGTCCGAAGTGCTTCTTTCTGGTACTCATTAGGTGTCATAGTATTCACACTCCTGAAAAATATAAAAAGAGAAGAGCCTGTGTTTCCACAAGCCCTTCCCTCTGGGTAGAGATTAGAATTTCAGCTTTTCGTTGATCTTCGCGATTTGCTTCTCAGCCTTTTTCTGAATCTCGGTGTTCTCGGCCGCGATTGCCAGGTCAAGGATTTCCTGCCAGTCTTCTAACTGGTCAAGCAGCATACCCTTGTACTGGTTATCTGTCATACCCACAGAATCACCACCATCCAGAAGGTGAGAATCGTTGCGTTCAGCCATAGCCTAACAACCTCCTTCCATAATAGGCGATGTACTTTTTGCGCATGATTTCTTTTTTATGATTGTATCATAACAGCCGGAGTGGTGTCAAACGGCAGTGCCGGTAATCAACGCAGAATAAGGCAGACTTTCAATCCGGTCGCAAAGTGTATGCCATTCATCGAGCTTGTGATGCCGACGGGATTTGTAGATATTGGCCAGAACCTCATAGTTCAGCATGACCGTCCGTTTCTGATTGTAGGAACTTGGGAGAAGCTGGATCATCTGCCACCAAATATCCTTGGCGGGGAGGCCGGTGTATTCCTCAGTCTTCGTAGCTACAAGATATTTTTCGCGATAGTGATTTAGCACATCAATCGTCATGCCAAGGACTTCCATGGGCCCCGTATCTCTGTGATCGGTTCCTCCGATTTCAATACGGACATCGAGGTCATCAACCAGATGCTCGTGACTGAAATCATCCAGTGTAAATTCCTTTGCTGCGATTTTGTGCATCGTAGAGCAGGAATTGGCGACTGTACCGACCTTATAAGTGTCAAACTCTTTCCACCAGTAAAGCGGGGCAGTGATGTCGAGATAGACGGTAATCATTCGCATGAACTTACGGTGATCGGTGCCAGCGTTGCGAAGAGTCATCATCAGCTTTTGATCATTAGGACCAATGCTAAACTCAGCGTCATCAAAGTGACTAACCGTGATGCATTCGACCCTCTGTTTTCCATAATCCCAATGGCTATCACTCTTTTCCCAAGAGTTTTTAGGGTTTCGCATACCACGAATGGCGTGCTCCCAGCCCATAACCTCGGTGTTTTCAATCTTCAGCATTTGCTTCTCCTTTCCTTAACGCCTCGTTGTGCTTTACAAGTGCACAGAGATTGGCGTTCTCCTCATCGCAGAACTTGATAGAAACAGGGTCAACACGGCGAACACCATCTTTGAATTCAACAATGCCATAGACCTGTCCAACAGGGTGTCTACCACGAAGCAGACTGGTGCCAACAACATTACTCCACTGCTCCCAAAGATGAAAATATCCGAGTTCACCTTTGACTTCACAAAGGCGTGTTTGGAACTCAACCATTTTAAGCCGGGTCATTACAAACCTTCTTTCTGTTGGCCGCGAAGAACCTCAATGCAGTCGCAGTCAACCGTAGCAGCTTCGACATTCATAGCAGAGAGCATCATCTGAAGCTCGTCTACGAGATACTTCTCGCTCTTACCAAGGCCGCCGCTTGCGAGAAGACGGATATAGTTCGTCACCGTGATGGGAATAGGAATTTTCTTACCCATCTGAGCAGCGAGCAACTGAATGTAATTGGCCATCGGATAGGTAGCCACAACGATGGTGGCACCGGTCTTTTCAGACATTTCAATGAGCATAGTTGTTTTGCCGCTTTGCCGTTCGCCGATATAAATGGTGCTCATTTGGAAGTCTCCTTTCTCGTTCTTGCCAAGACCTTCTTTGCCTGAGAAGTGGAGCCAAAGACTCGCTTCGTAACGGCAGCACAGAACCCGGCATAGGGATCATTGTCATCACCCTCGCCGCAAGAAACGATAGTCTTTGTTCCGTCGAGCCATAACACGATCGTTTTAGGACCACTGAAAATGACCTGCTTTACGCCGAGTGATGCCCTGGGGGCTCCGAAAGTGAAGTTGAGGAAAGCCTTAGCAAGAGCCGCGGGCATGATTGCATCGTTATGTTTCGGTGTATCAAAGAACGAAGGTTTTACATTTTCTTTCTTGAACCAGAAGAGTCCATAGCCGCTCGCAGGGTTTTTAAGGTCAGAGAACTCAACCCCGACTCGATTATCTGCAAGTTTCTTAACTATGCCGAGTTTTCCGGCGTATTTACCTCCATATTCGTCGCTGCGTCTAATACTGACAATTGTACCAATACCTGCCATATTTTTTTCTCCTTTCTAAATAGATTCTCATTCGAGCCATTCGTTTTCTCGTTCATAGAATTTGAAAACTATTACGCCGGTTCCTATAATTCAAAATATCCAGAACACAACAGTGCTAACGCCTTTCTCCAGTCTTTCAACAGTCTCATCAATGGTTAAACCTTCATAGAATGGGCTGTTATCAGAGATAGTGTTGTCAGAAAGGGTTGTAAAGATGGTTCCTGTATGTGTGATGCCGATACCATAATATTCATACCGAACGTGACCGGATTCGTATATGGTGTCAATGTATCTCGTTCCGGGTAGTTCAAATTTGGAAATTGGAAAAGTAGCTTCACAGAAAGAAACAGTCGATGCTGCTTTTGACTCTTCTCCAGCATAATCCCAACTCCAATAGGTTTCGATGGTATATGTGGTGTTTCCGTTTGCATCCGTATGTGCAACTGTGCGAGTATGCATCGTATAGCGCTTTTCGATTTTCTCGACATACATATAGGAGCCGTCAATCTCTGGATAAGAAACAGGGTCAACTGCTTGAAGTGTCCCGTAGACGAATGCGTTCCCAACATTTGTTCTCATGCCATAGGAAAACATCTCTTGACTATCAATTTTGACCGCCTTGTTATAGACCTCATTTCTATCCATTTGACGTTCCGTTATTTTGGCCGAAATAAGAATCCCGACCAGTATCATGACGGCAATAATCGAGATACTGGCCAGAACTTCTCTTTTTGTAATTTCAAAATTACGCATAGTCAATCTCCGAATAGGTTCTGCGGAGCATCAACGGGAGCATTGTAGTCGAGGTAGGCATAGCTTTGCGTTTCATAACCGAGAATATTGAGAAAGAGACGAGCAGGAAATTGCCGTACATAGCGATTGTATTCCTTGACCTGCTTGTTGAAATTACTGCGGTATTCTGCAATCAGGTTCTCGGTGATGGAGAGCTCATTCATAAGTTCCTTATAGTTTTCGTTTGCCTTGAGCTCTGGATAGGCCTCGGATACAGCAGTGATAGCTGTTGCAACATTTTCAATATCTCCAGAACTTCCGCGTCCCTCTACAATGGCAGTCAGAGTTTCGGCCTCGTGCTTATCATATTGCATGACACAGTCGGCGAGGTTGTAGACTAAGTCAACTCGCCGTTTTTCCTGAACGCGAATATCAGACTGTGCAGTATTGACCTGTTCTTCCAAGGTAAAGGCATTGTTCTGAGTGCCCTGCACAGCAAAAACGCAAAGAAGGACAATCGCCAAAATGCCAGCGAGAACAATGAGAATGAGTTTGGTATCTTTTTTCATTAGGTTTCTCCTTTCAAATATCAGTGGTTACTTTTTGTCGATCCTGTTGGCTTTCCGCTCCTCGTACTCAGCATGCTCGATGCGAACCATGCCGTCCGGACCATCTTTGAAATATCCATTCAGATTAACGACCTCGCCATTGGGAAGAATAAGCTGGAGATAGCCGACGGTATCGAAGTCGCCATTTTTCTCATCGGTCAGAAACTCTTCGACGATGATCTTGAACTTCTTGTCCGCCGGGAAGTACGGAAGCGTGATCGGATACATCTTGTCGATAAGGCGAGTACCGAAGCCGTTTCTGAACGGAATATCAGGGCTTTCTTTGTTGATGAGCTGAACACGGTTGACATCCGAGTAAGTGACCGTACCGTCCTCGGCGACATCCTTAAACAGGCTACTCATGCGCTTGCACTGGAAGTGCTGGATATCTGTGCCTAATTCGAGAAACAGAAATGGTTCGCTCGTCGGGTCAGAACGGTCGATCCGAAGATTGCCGATGGGAATGTACCTTCGCCGAAATATAAGCGTTCCGACTACAAGCCCGATGATAATGCCGACAACAATGCCAATGATGAGTTCCATGTCATACCTCCAAAATGATTTTTCAGATTTTTACCCCGGGCAATTTTCCAGATACCAATTTAGCATCTGATCCTGTTACCCGCGTGCCGGAAAATATAAAAAAGAAAGAGCCGCTGACAACGGCTCAATCTTCTTTATTTTGCAATGTGTTCTTCAAGATACTTGAGTAATCTTTTTGCTTCATCGGTCGATAAAGATGCCAACACCCAACGTTCCCCATCTATGATTTCTCGATCTTTACAAGCAATTATAAAAGGTCGTTCGTCGTTATTTTCCTTATCAAACCGAAAATCTAAATTTTCAAACATAGTGTCCATAGAAAAACACTCCTTTCCATAAAGGGGTTTGCTTAATCTGCGGAACTGTCCTCGTAGACCGTCCGTTTTCTCAGAGAAGACCACGGAATGTATCTTTCTTCTCGGCAGACAGGACACCAGAACCGACTGGTCTTTCCACCGACATCGACCAGCTCGTCACTGTCAGCTTCCAGTTTGCTCCCGCAATTCGGGCAGTTGAAGCGGTAGCATTGTCTGACCGCCACATTCACAATCCGCATCTCAATCACGCTCCTTACTCAGCAGCCAGAAGAACCGCCGATACAAGTTGTAGTAGACCTCGCGGCAACAGGGGATGGCATACTGCATTTTCAAGGCATTGTAGGACAGACCCTCTGTGACCCCTCTCAAAATATAAGGATAGAGGTCACCGTCCGTACCAATGGCAGCTTGCTCGACCAGTTCCATCCGTTTGGCAAAGGATACGAGGGATTCCGCACACCTTGCAGTTGGATCGCTCCGTACTTGGCCACTTTTGACGAAAATATCAAGGTCGTTCGGACGGCTGCTTAGGCCAAGCAGAGCATTATAGGCTTTCTTCCAAATCGGATACTGGAGGCAGAAATGCTTCAGTTCGTAATACCGGTGCTTGCCGATCCAGTATGGATTTTTCTCAGACAGCTCCGGACGGATTTCCGTTGCCATTATTGTCGTTCTCCTTTCCACAAAAATCCTGTCTCCTCGTAGAGACGCTTTGGGGAGATGTAAAAGTTGATACGTCCATAGCGTGAATCCATCTCCTCGATGGTGGTGACTAATTTTCCGCTGCGAGTGGCTTTGCCAATCGGGAGCCACCCTGAGACGATGCCGGCGCGGACCCATGAAGCATCTTTGCCATACACACGGGCCGCAACAGCCACGGGGACGGACCCCTGAGGGAACTCTTGCTCGTTCATTGGCGTTTACCTCCTTTCAACGGCTATTCTAAGTTAGCAACTGCGCTTTGTTAAAACAACCTCGGTGGTCCAGTCCTGAGCTTGCCATCGGACCATCGTCATTTCGCAGGGATAGTCCTCAAAGCCGATGGTTTCGCAGGTAATGAAGCCCTCCAAAACACCGATGATGACTTCAGCCTCGTACTGTTTGTACGGAAATATCAGTTCGGGAAGCTCTCTATGTACAGAACCGCAGCGAGTGCATTGAAGCCGCCGCATGGGGATCTTCCAGGTCTTTCTTCCTTTCGTCCGTACAATCCGAGTAACACGGTCATAGTATTTCAAATCGCCGCCGCATTTTGGGCAGGTTGATACATCATTTGTAATCATATACATCGCTCCATCAAAAAATAAAGTGTAGGAATATCTTGACAACTCCTACACCATAATATATGATTACAAAGGACAAATCAACTATGGAGGTGCAACTCATGCTTGTAAAATGCCCTGAATGCGAATTGCAGGTAAGTGACAAGGCTCCGGCTTGCCCTCATTGCGGCTATCCAATGAAGCCGTCAGTAAAGCGAAAACCGAGAGCCAAAAACAATAAACGAAGACGCCTCCCGAACGGGTTTGGCCAAATCAGCGAAATAAAAAACCGCAACCTTCGGAATCCCTTTCGGGCAATGGTTACGGTTGGAAAGACTCAGGACGGCAAGCCCATTTGCAAACCGCTCAAGCCTGACTCATATTTTGCAACTTATAATGACGCATATGCAGCGCTCGTGGAATACAATAAGAATCCTTATGACCTCGGCGCCGCGATCACCGTCAAAGAGCTTTACGACAAGTGGTCGGAAGAGTATTTCAAGACGCTCAAATCGGATGGCAGTTCACGAGCCGTTACTTCAGCTTGGAAGTATTGTTCGGCTGTCTACGATATGCGAGTGATGGATGTCCGTGCCCGCCATGTGAAAGGCTGCATGGACGAGGGTGTTGCCACTGTCAGAGGGAAAGAGCAACACGCCAGCGCATCTATGAAGAATAAGATCAAGTCCTTATTCAATCTGATGCTTGACTATGCTCTGGAATATGAGATCGTCGACAGAAACTACTCGCGCACATTCAAGCTGACTGACGAAACGATCAAAGAGATCCAGAAAGTCAAGAAAGAGCACATACCTTTTACGGACGAAGAAATATCAAAGCTCTGGGAGCATGTCGACGATAAGAATTTCGTTGATGTGATACTCATTCAGTGTTATTCTGGATGGCGTCCACAAGAGCTCGGCCTAATTGAGCTTGCCAATGTAGACCTTGAGAATGGCACTTTCAAAGGCGGCATCAAGACCGAAGCTGGTGAAGACCGCGTCGTACCTATCCACTCAAAAATTCGTTACCTCGTGGAGCGACATTACAATAAAGCCAAAGAATTCGGCAGCCCGTATCTCTTCAACTGCAAAGACAAGCGCAGCGGCAAGACTGTGATGATGAGCTATCAACGCTATAAGGCCGGCTTTGAGATGATCCGTGACGAACTTAATCTTAACCCGGAGCATCGTCCTCACGACGGAAGAAAGCACTTTGTCACGGCCGCAAAGAAAGCCGGTATTGACGAATATGCAATCAAATACATGGTCGGTCACAAGATATCCGACATCACCGAAAAGGTCTATACCCAGCGAGAATTCGACTGGCTGAAGGAAGAAATCGAAAAAATAAAATAGGGTGTATTCTGTGTAGGAATGTCGATGTAGAAATAATATAGGAATAATATATGACTTACCTACATTTCTACCCTTTCAACCACATCTTACTACTGCTCAAACCATTGAAATAACAGCACTTAGCAGCGAGTAATCCGAAAAGATGTTTCTATGGTATACATAAATTGATTATCAATTATTGTGGTAACATCTGCAGAAAATTTTACTCATAATTATTTAAATTTGGATTTTCTTCCTGCAAGTTGTTTTCATCAGGCTCAGGTGGAGTAAGAATAAAATGGATTCCTTCTCCAAATTCGATATTGAAATCAACACTATACTTCCAATATATACTCGTCATGATAATGATAAAAAGCAAAACAATAACCAGTATCATAAGAAGGAAAGGACGTTTACCCAATTTACTTAAACAGGAAATATTTTTTTCTAAATCTGTCATATTTTCCTCTTTCTAAATCAGTTCTAAAAAACTGATTTCTTATTATATTCAATAAACTACACATCTGTTTCCGTATGCTGAGGCCGTTCACATATGGTCACATTTTGATGAGCAGGTTATTGTAAAAGAGGAAAAATAGAAAATTATCCAGAAATAATGCCTAAACTTCCAAGTTTTGTCACAAAATCTAACTCAGAAGTATAATCAAACTTTTCAAACATTTTTAAAATTACAGAAAAAAACTTGGTTTCAACTTTATTTCCGCCCTCCACAAATAAAATCATGTTGTTTTTGCTGAACTTGTGTACGCAATACCCCAAAACGAACGTCCATCTAATTTGGTCACACTCAGTGCTTTCTTTGGGAATAACTAAAATTGCAATTGTAGATTTATATGTGCTTTGATTTAGCGACTCAATAATGTCTATAGAATTGATGTCCACTACATTCGTATCTATTGAAAAGTTATTCAAGATTTTTGCGATAGATTCAATATATTCAGACCGTGAAATGATTGTAATCTTATTGGAACGCTTGTTTGTATTTGCGGATACATTTCTACTGTCTAAAAAAGCATTTCCGTTTTCACAACTCTTCCTAAGACGCATTAGAGTTTTGTTATTTTTTAATTTGAGTGGGAGGGTCATATATATATCTATTACTTGTTGATACTTCTTTTTTGCAATCAACCGTTTAAAATATTGCGTGACAATAAAACTATTATTCAATCTCTCACTTTCTGGACATTTGTTGTAAATTTCTTCAAATTCAGTTTCACTGGCCTCATTAAACTCAATAAGATAATTACAACATTTAAGAAGCGTTGCTGTAATATTGGGTTCAAACTTTTCTTCTGCATAGAATTTCCATGCAGCATCAAATACATTTTTTAACACGTCGATCTCTATAGCTTTTGTTATTGCTAAATCATAAGTACTAGCAAGATAGATATTATAACTCTTTAAGGAGGCGTGTTTTTCTGTTAGATATTTACTTACTTCATAAGACAAGCTTTTTTTTCCAGCTTTTCTTAACTGAACAGCAAGGGCAAAACACTTATTATTATCTTCAACATTTGCGCTATCAGCTAAGGGAACATAATACTCTCGAATATACTCTGAGGTGTTTCCTACAACTTGGTCGATTTCTTTATATAAATCGGGATCATATAGAGGCATATTGAATCTCCTTTCCTTATCTGAATTCAATAATTGACCGATAGCATATTATATTCTTAATCCCCAATATGCATATGAATTATATCAAATACGCTCAAAAACTTCAAGGCGATTAGATAAAAGCAGTTCCAAAGAGTTCCTTGCTACCTCCATCTAGTAGCAGTTGACCCAGTTAGTCCGTATCCAGGGAATAAAGATCTCATAGATGTAGATGATTATACACCATGTCTACTTGTATGTATCTGATTTGCTTCGATTTCTTTAGGTCCAAGATTAACTATCTGTAAATTCTTTGAGAATACTCGCGCGGCTCTTAGTAGTTTAGCCCTTGTTTTCGGGCAAGGATAGCATCATAGATAGTAGAATATAGTGGTAATTGGGCGCAAAAAAAGCTATATACCTTGGAGGTATTGCAAATCCTTGGTAAAAATACATTGTTACTATTGGCAATCAGTGCTATAATAAATTAAATACAACTAGTGCATATAACTGCAAAACGGCAAGATTAATATGTAATTTTCACTCAATTATGCAATTGTCGTTAGGAGAATAGATATGACATTTGAGGATATTAGAAAAAGATTAATTGACAATGATGCTTTATTTAATAACATCTATATTGTCGAACAATCATTTGATATTCTCCCTAATGACCATTCTCATTTTGGAGCAGCTATTTCTTATCAAGACATTTCGGAACTTCGCAAAGACTTTCTTGATCAGCTCATTGATACTGTGGTGGATTGGGTTTATAGTTCTGAAAAGTACGATGATTTAAAAAAAAGTTTTGTTTCTTCCGGAAAAAGTGAGGCCGCAGCAGTTTCACAGATCATTAGAAAAGCAAAACAAAAATTTCGTAGAGGAAATGACACTTTGCTTATTCAGGGGCAACTTGGAGAACTGTTGTTATTCCATTTTATTCAACATATAAAACATGCTGTTCCATTGCTCAGAAAAATGCCAATAACCACTTCATCTGAACATGAAAGATATGGAGCAGATGCTATTCACTATAAAGTTGATGGTAAAAATAACGTTATTATATTAGGAGAAGCTAAAGCTTATACAAGTAAATATCAATTTTCTGCGGCTTTTGAAAAATCATTAGAAACATCGGTGTACAAGGGGTACAAACAAGATAAAATAGAAATGAGGGGCGATAGAGCGGAAATGTCAGATTTTCCACTCTATCTGAACACGGTCGCTGGTGGCCTTGATCGTAGAGATCAAACCGTCGGCGGCTTTTCTTTTGTCGTCAAAATCTATGCTGTCCCAGTTGTCGAGATAATAGGATAACTTCTTTATCTGCTGGGGCGATATGGTTTCAACACTCAATTCGGCGATTGCCTTTGAAATGGTCTGGCGTCGGGTGTCCAGTTCTTCAATTTTTTTGTTAGCGTAGGCAAGCAAGGTCGCATTGGCTCCGGTCAGCGTCTCCAGCAGCTTTTCAATTTCTGCCTCCACCTGTGCCAGTTCCACTTGATAGGCTGTCAGTTTCGGATTGACTTTTTCCTCCCTGCCGTGGAGTATCTGAAAGTCTTTGAATTTCTCCTGCATGGCCGAGAAAATGAATTGCTCAAATTCTTCTTTGCGGATTTTCCCACAGCCCGGACAACCTTTGTTTTCCGTCCGTTTGGTACAGCGGAAATACCCGGTGCTGTTTGGCACATGGGTGGCTTTCAGCGCATACCCACAATGACCGCATTTGATTTTTCCGGCCAGCCAAGTGTTCTTCGGTTTCCGTCCCTGCTGGAAGGTGGTATTTGCCATAAGTTTTTTCCGGCATTTCAGCCATGTGTCAGAGGAAATGAGTGCTTCATGGGGAGCGATAACAAGTATCTGGTCTTTTAAGCACCTGTCCTTGTCCTCCTTCACATCCCGCCCCTTATAGAGATAGCAGCCGTTTGTTCCGGCAAAGTCAGAAGCGTCATTGACAATCGCTGCACCCTGACTCTTGAAAAATTCGTACAGCTCCAAGTCGGCCTGTGCATAAACGGGGTTTCGCAAAAGCTGGGAAAGAAAACTCCGAACCATTGACTTCTCGTAAATCTTGATACCCTGTTCCTCGAAGTATCGGGTAATATCTCCGAAGGAGGTTTCCGGTTCAGCGTACATTTCAAACATCAGCCGTACATGGTCGGCGGCTATGGGGTCGGCAACCATTTTCTTTGTACGGATACCCTCTACCACAGTAGGCTCTAACTGATAACCGTATGGTGCCTGTCCGCTCATGTGGAAACCTTTCAGACACCGGGAATAGTAGGCGTCTGTGACACGCTTCTGAATTGTCTCCCGTTCAAGCTGGGCGAATACAATGCAGATATTCAGCATGGCCCGGCCCATCGGGGTCGAAGTATCAAACTTTTCTGTGGATGATACAAACTCCACATCATACTCTTGAAACAGCTCCATCATCGTTGCAAAGTCCAGAATAGAGCGGCTTATACGGTCCAGTTTATACACGATGACCCGCCTGACCTTTCCCTTGCGGATCTCGCCCAACAGCTTTTGAAACTCCGGCCTATCCGTATTTTTACCGGAATAGCCTTTGTCCTTGAATACCCGGCAGCTCCCACCTTTCAATTCATACTTGCAAAAGTCAATCTGACTTTCAATGCTGATACTGTCCTTGCGGTCTACTGACTGTCTTGCGTAAATACAATCTTCTCTGATAAATTCCATATTGGGCTCCTTTCCTTGTTGGAATGGAGCTACCAACCTTACAACTATATTATACCATCAGCAGCCCCGGACAACAATGTTGCGAATGATTAGGGAAATCTGTCCCCATATTTTCTGAACACCTCATAAAGACAACGCTCAATTTCTTTTTTGCGCTGTGCTTTCTCCTTCGGGGGAAGTACCGGCGTGAGGCTTTCCAGCACAATGATCTTCCCTTGAAATGCGACAGACTTTGTTTCTCGTTCATAAGTGACAGCTTGCGTCATTGAAAACCTCCTTTGCGAAAGTGCGTGTATATGCCTGCCTTTCCCGCTTGTCCTGTGGGGAAATGTCAAAAGGCGACACCCAGCAGGTGCCGCCCTTTGAGCTTTCTCCACTTCGGGTCGATATGGCCCGAGGTCAGTAAGGACTGGAATGGTACTTTTCTTTGGCGTCCTCCACGCTGTTGAGGTCAAATACTTCATAAAGCTGCCCCACAACACGCCGTATATCCTTCTTTGAAAATCCGCAGTCCTCCATTGCCATAATGACATAACCGCGGCAGGCGTCATTGCTCCATTCGTCCGTTTCCAAGCCGGGGATCATTCCAAACGCATTTCCCATAAAATGCTCCTTTTTTGAAAAGATGGGGAGCCACGCCGGATCGGTTGGCCTATCATCAGACAGCATTGCCGGGGACTCCCCATAGGTTTTCACTTCATTTCAGACACATCGGACGGACATAGGCTTCATGCCCCATAGTATTTCAACTCTCCCCATTCTGATGGCAAGGCGTTCTCATTGCCTGCGACGGCTCACGGCTTGCAAGGCCGCTTCAACGCTCGAACTGTGACTAAACGCAAGTATCCGGGTTCTGCGCCTGTTCCGGTGGAGCCAGCCTTGCCCCCACCTATGGCATGAACCTGTTCGCTCGCTCAGTTTTACAAAGACTGTATTCTCTGAAATCCGAGGTCATGGCGGGTCTGTCACACAGCGCGTTCCCCTTCGTATCCGGGTGTCTTTTTATTCAATTTTCAATCTGCATGAGGCTTGTCTGAACCTCGGGTCATTGTGACCCGAAGTGTTTTACCTCTCATAAGCCATTTCATTTTTCGGCCTAAATCGGTACACCTTACAAAGAATTTTTCAAAATTTTTTCTAAGCGCCGCAGACCTCGCTCGATTGCGACACGAACCACTTTTTCATGGACGCCCTCTGCCCGGGCAATATCCTGTTTGGTCATGCCGAGAATGAAATGAGCGTAAATCCGTTTTGCCTGTTTGTTCGGCAGACTGGCAATCGCTGCATGAAGCTCCTGCATGGTCACTTTCCGCTCATACAGTTCATGGGGAGATAAGGCGACAAAGAGAGCTTCATGCTCCAGCCCGTCATCCCGATCAAGGGAATAGTAGGCTTTGTGGCGGTATGTACGCAGCCGGTACGCAGCCTCTTTACGATCAAACTCTTTGAACATTTCTGCAACTTCTTCCGATACTTCCATGAAGCAATCCGATGTATAGAATGGGTAATAGTCCCGCAAATTGATAATAGCCATATTGACCTCCGTTTCGGTTGTTGGTTGACGAGTGACCGAAGCGAAGGCGGCGGGGAGCGGCACCGGGGAATGGCTTCGGGCCAACATGACCCGAAGCAGCCCCATAAGAACGCAAAAGCGCCCGGGCGGCATGAAGCCACACGGACGCATGAAATTACATATTCATTTATATGTTGTCTAATTTCACATTCATAACCAGACTGTCCCGGAGGGGGAGCTACGCTTTTTTTAACTGGTGCAGATCATGGATACTGCGAAATAAAAAGAAGGACACGGTAAATCAACCTCCAATCGGCTACCGTGTCCCTGCAAGTCGTCATAGGTTTGTGTAAACGCAAAGAAACGGCGGCTCTGAAAATCAAAGCCGCCGTTTCAAATGGGCGTGTCAAATTGTCTGCTCTACGACGGCTTTTTTTCTTTTGCCGTCGTCCGGCAGAGTATTATTCAATATTTAATTCAATGTTTCCAGTGAAATTCTCACATTCAATGCCAATATAATTTCCACCATCAGGAAGTGTAATTGTGTCACTATAAGTTCCGGTTGCTTCAATCAATGTGACTGCTTCATCAGATCCAGAAATCCAAAATACTTTTGCAGTACCTTCCGTAATCTCCAAGGTGCAATCAATGGACAGCTCCTTACCGGCTTCTCTCTTTATGGAAGTTCCTCCGAACAAATACTCTGTACCTGAAAAGTTCGCATAATCAGCCGTATAAGTCCCTGTATAATCATCAATTCCTTTTTCTTTTTCCCCTTGCAGTGACGATTTCCCTGTCAGTTCTATGGAGCCCGCAGATTGAACCATGTTATTGTAATGATTGAGAATTTCATCTTTTGAACAGCCAGCAAGCATAAAACTTCCCACAAGGACGAATGTTAATGCTAAAACTATTTTCTTCATAAAATCATCACCAGCCTTTCTTTGGAGCTACCTTTTTGGCCTTTTTCTTTGTTTGGGTTGCTTCTCGTTCTTTCATGCACAAAATCAAGATGGCAGAAATAACGACAGCAAGCGCAAGACTGCAAGAACAGGTTCCGATATTCCAGTTGACTGCGGTATCATAGCTACGGTAGCCTACCATTCCAAGACTTGCGGTAATCGGATAAAGGTTTGCTAATGTCATATTTCCTGCGGCAAACATCCCTCCATATCCATAGACAAAAGCAATGATTACACCGACTAAAAAGCTACCTGCCCTCCGACAAGTAAGAGCGATAATCGGCAGAACCGCAAGATATAAAAAGAAATTAACCGCAGTAATCTGCAAGGCTGCTTTTAGAGCTAAGGAAATCTCAAAGCCGGGAAATCCCACAATCATTTCTGCTATGATTGTAAACAGACTGCATATCAGCCCGAAAATAATAGACAATACGCCGCACACAATCAATTTTCCGGTCAACAGTTTCTTAAAAGAGATCGGCACAGTCAGAATATTTTTCAATGTGTCATCCGTCTGCTCACGAGAAATCATATATCCAGCAATTAGGCTGATACACATCGGAAAAATCATGGACATATTGTTTTTGATGACCTGTTCTGTAAGATAGGCAAAATCCCAAACGGAACCATCATTCGCCATAGAGGTAAACAAGGTCAGCAGGACGGATAGGAGCATGAGTGCAACGCCCGCCCAAAGGATATGATACCTTTTCAATTTATAAAATTCTGTTTTTACAATGCGAACCATGTTTATTCCCCCCTCTGCTTATATAATCTGTCAATCAGTAAGAACGAAACCAATGCCATGATCCCAAGAATGAATACAACTTGAAATATTGAGGGAATTAGCCCTGTCATTTGCTCCAAGTCCATTTTTATTCCATGAGCCGCCATATCTCCCGCACTCCAAAATGTAGTCAGTGGCGTGGGCAGAAGCCATAACATAGTTTTAGGCAGTGTGTCAAACAATGCCGTAGCACTCATGTTCAGAACGCTGTAAAAGACACACAACAAAATGGAAAAAACATAGGTCTTACTGAAAAAGACAACAAGGACAATCAACGGGAGTGTTCCTGCCGTAATGAAGATCCCCGTTTCAACCGCCAAAAACAGCTTATAACCAATTCCATAAACTTCTAATGTTCCAATTCCGCAAAGAATTGTTGCAATGGTAGAAGCCACGCAAAAAACAATTCCAAAGATAAAAAGGACAATAATCTTTGCAAGTACCATTTGCGTGCTGGTTACGGGAATTGTACGCAGATTTTTGAATGTATCGTTGTCGCGTTCCATAAAAAACAGAATAGCGGCAATCACTCCGATAATGCAGGGCAGTAAAAACTGGATACCATATCCCAACACCATGTTAAATAGTCCATCGAAAGCATCTGCCCGATCCGTATATCGCTCCATCATAGAGGGCGTTGTCATCAGATAAGTCAGCGGGATTGGAAACAGGAACGCAGCCAAAATAATCAGCGGAATAAATTTCTTCCGTTTCAATTTCAAAAATTCGCATTTGATTAGTTTAAGCAATTCCTTCGCCCCCTGTCACACGCTTGAAGTAATCTTCAAGACTTTCTTCACAGGTATGTGCTTCTGATACCTCCAATCCGTTTTCTACAAAAGCAGTTACAATTTTCCCCACAGACAGATCAAGGTTGTGCAGGCGCAGATTGTGGTCGTCTTGTATGGAAAAATGGGTTTCATGGAAATTGCGTTCCAAAATTCTTGCCGCCTGTGCAGTATCAGAGAGCGTAAACCGGATATGTTTACTGCTTTTTTGCTCCAACTCAGCAAGGCTTTCTTCTTCCAGCAATGCACCGTGGTCAATAATTCCAATATCGTCAGCCAGCAAGGAAATCTCCGAAAGAATGTGACTGGAAATCAAAATAGTTTTTCCTCTTGCGTCGCAAAGCTCCCGAATAAAGGAGCGTACTTCTGCAATACCGATGGGATCGAGGCCGTTGATCGGCTCATCCAAAATCAAAAGCTCCGGATCGTGCATAACGGCAAGGGCGATGGCAAGCCGCTGCTTCATACCAAGAGAATACTGTGAAAAGAGCTTTTTATCTTTGTAGGGCAGTCCTACCAGATCCAGAGCATCTTTGATAGCATGATTGTTTGGTACGCCCCGCAGAGTAGCAAAGATACGCAGGTTCTCTGTGCCGGTCAGATTGGGATAAAAACCGGGGGACTCAATCAGGCTTCCGATACGGGGCAGCAACTTCTTTTCATTCCCTTGCAAAGACTTTCCCCAGATTTTGACCTCCCCGGAAGTCGGCTTCGTTAAGCCCAACAGCATTTTCATGGTAGTGGTTTTTCCGGCTCCGTTTCTGCCCAGCAGACCGTAAATTCTCCCACGCTTCACATGGATATTTAAGTCAGCCACACTCTTTTGTGAGCCGTATTGCTTCGTCAGATTTTTTGTTTCAATGATATAATTTGTATCCATATTCAAAACCTCCTGTTCTGTAAGGTATTCTATCATGCCAACCTTGCATTAACCTTGCCGCAACCTTGCATTAACCTTGCAATTTGAAATCCAGTAAAATGACAAAGGCTCCCGCCATAAAGACGGGAGCCCGCTTAACTCTCCAAAGGAAAAAGCAACATAAATTCAGTTCCTTTTCCCGGCAAACTTTCAACTGTTATATTCCCATCCATCTTTTCTACAAGCTGATGGACAATAGAAAGACCAAGACCGCTTCCTTTTTCAGACCGTCCTTTGTCACACTTATAGAGCCGTTCAAAAATGTGTTTCAAATCTTCCTTCTCAATTCCCACTCCATTATCCGCCAGCAGCAGCTCCATGTTATTTTCCTTCTTTGACAGGGCAATTTTGATTTTGTCTGCATGGCTGTGAGCGATTACATTTTGAATGAGATTATTGACAATCCTCATATAGCTGTCCATATCCAATCTTACCCGGACAGGCTGTTCGGGAATATCAATGTCATACTCAACCTGTTTATCCTCAAAAATCGGTATCCAGTCAATGAGGATATTTCTTGTCAGCTCTGCGGCCTCAACACTCTGGATCTCCAAAGCAAACTCGTTAGAATTTAACTTGAACCAGTCAAAGAGTACATCAATATATTCTTTCAGATCATGGGCTTTCCGGCGGGCGGTTTCAATATAATCATCCCGGTCTTTTCCTGTGACCAGCCCTTTGTGTGCAGCGTCAAGATACCCAATCAGAGTAGTAAGGGGCGTTCGCACATCATGGGAAAGGCTCGTCATAAGCTGGCGGTTGGTTTCTTCTGTCTGCCGTACAGTTGAAAGTCTGCTTTCATAGGCCACAACGATCTCATTGATTTCATAGGCAAGAGGTGCTGTCAGTTCATTTGTTGCAGATAGAATACGCCGGTTGCCATTTCCGTTTTTCACATCAACCAGCACATCGGTCATTTCTGCTATTTGTTTTTTTACACGCCGAACGAGAACGATGGAAGTCAATACAGCCACAACAGCAATCACAATGGACAAGAATACGATAATTTCCATGCCGACTACACCTCCTTATTAAACCGGTAGCCAATCCCTTTGACCGTTTGTATATACTTTGGGCTTGAAGGATTGACTTCTAATTTTTTACGAAGTCGGCTGATAATCGCCATAATGTTACTATCATCATAGAAATATTCTTCGCCCCATACTTCCTCATAAATCTGCTGTTTGGTCAAAATTTTCCCTTGATGTTTTGCACAGTACAGGAGCAAATCAAATTCCTTTGGGGGCAGTTCAAAAGTGCCGTTTGGTGTAGTAGCAGAACGATTTTCAAGGTCAATCTGCAATCCGTCAAAATTTAGCTTTTGTATGGCTCCAGCTTGCTGATTAAAGCGAGTGTAGCGGCGAATAAGAGACGCAATACGGGCAATCAGTTCATCCATATCAAACGGTTTTGTAAGATAATCGTCCGCTCCGGCCCGTAAGCCCCGTACTTTAGAAATGCTGTCATTTTTAGATGTGAACATCAAAATCGGTAAGCTGTACTCCTTGCGAATTTCTTCCAGCGTTTCAAACCCGTCCATGCCGGGCATCATCACATCCAGCACCACAAGCTGGTATTCCTGCTCTCTTAATTTTTGTAAGCCCTCTTTTCCGGTATTACAAAAATCAGCTTCTATGTTTTCTGCTTGTACGCTACGTTTAATCAAAGCGCACAGTTCTCTGTCATCATCTATAATCAGGATTTTATTCATGGTGCAACCCCTTCCCTTGTTTTGTCCGGCCATCAATCGGCTTCTCCGCAGTTTTAGGGATCAGCCAAACACCGGCCATTTTCACAGCGCCGGGGATACGCCCACCAGCACAATAATAATTTACCCTACGAGGTGTCACGCCCCACTTTTCGGCGGCCTCTTTCAATGTCATATAGTCCATTTCGCACCTCCACAGGATATATTATAGTTCTCTACCTCGAATAATACAAGTTAGAGCCTACATGGATGCGAAACAAAATACTACTTGATGTAAAATCTCATTACATTCTCATAATTCAACCAGAAATGTAGAATGATATAGGGTGATATGAGAATGAACCAAGATGAAAGAAGGTTTGACTTTCACGGCCTCGGGGCAGCTCTCAAACGAGCCAGAGAAGAAAAGGGCTGGACACAAGCCTATGTTGCGGAATTAGTAGACCGTGACTCCCGTACCATTATGAATATTGAGAACAAAGGTCAGTATCCCAGCTTCGACCTTTTTGTTAAACTCATTACTATGTTTGACGTTTCAGTTGACCAGTTTATTCATGCGGACGGAGGGGCAAGGTCAAGCTCTTGCAGAAAGCACATTGATGTTCTTCTAAACTCCATGAACGAAAAAGAGCTTGTCGTGATAGAAGCCACAGCCGAGGGCATTAAGAAAGCCAGAGAAACGGAGGTTCCAGAATAAGGGCCTCTGTTTTTTTGCGCCATTTTAGGGGCTGCCGCTAAGTGGCAAGCAATGCCTCTGTGGCCACAAGTGGCACAAAGGCGGCTTGTTGGGGCTCGCCCCAAACCCGTATCTTCGGGCCAACATGGCCCGAAGTGTCAGCGTCGCTTTGCTCCTTGTTTTCATAACCTTAACGCTCCTTTTCCTGCTTTCTTCCCGGTTCGGTGTAGCCCATCAGAGTGTCAATGTTCGCTTTGATCGTGACGAGCTCCTGCATATCCCGTCGTGCCTTTTGATATTCTCCATAGAGCTGTTTTTTCTTTGCTGTGAGCTTACGGCCTTCTTCCTTCAGCACATCCATTTTGGGGAGCTTCGCCCCGCCCAGCAGAGAGCGCATTTCCGCTTGTGCAGCCCGGTACAGTTCAAGGTCGGCCTCATGCTCCGCAAGGAATTTCCGGCTGTACTTCGTCGCCTTATACTGCTCAAAGACTGGACGGGTTTTGGCATACTGAACCGTTGCGGCCTTTAGCCCGGCATTGGTTTTCATGGCCTGTTCCGTCTGCTTGATCTGCTCGGAAATGGCATGAAAACGGTCTGCTGCCTCGGTGGCTTTCTGTGCCAACTGCTCATAATCGGTCAGGTTATTGTCCTGTATATAGGCAAGAGCGGCGGCCATCTGCTTAATGTTAAATACCTTCGCCCAGCGTTCATATCCCGGCCCCTTACCGGCAGCCAGCTTTGCTTGAATATCCACCGCCAGACTGATTTTCCGCTCCGAGCGCCCGGGGCGTTTTTCTTTGCCCTCAATGGCGGACAGAACATCTTGCAAGTCGTAGCCGTCCCCCAACGTGGAGGCACGCAGACGGGTGAAGCGTTCCTGTCCCTGCCCGGTCAGCCGGAAGCTGATACCGCCGCCCCGAACCGTCTTGACCTCATACCCGGCCCGCTTCATCAAATTGAGAAATTCGTCCAAATCAGCGGGGCGTTCCGCCAACGCAGTATCAATGGCAAGGCGCAGCCTGTCCTGATAGGAAAGCGGCCCTTTCCGGTCTTTCTGCCACTCTCCATAGTTCCGATACTTGCCCTTGCTCCGGGGCTTCGGGTTCTCCACGATGGATACCGCCGACACAAGAAAACAGAGCAGCAACAACAGGAGCAGGACCAGCACCGCCACGGGATGACGGGTCACAAACTGCGCCGCTCGGCGGGTCGCAGTTCCCGAAGCGGCAGCGGTTTTCTTTGCGGCCTTTGCGCCCTGTTTTGCAGCCGCCTTTGCTTCTTTGGAATACCGGCGTTTCAGTTTCCATTTCTGCTGCACACGGGAAAGCGGATTGCTGGCAAGTTCCGGGTGCTCGGAGGCCATCTTTTGAAAATCCACATTGGCCCGGGCTTTTATATCCTTCCGTTCCCACTTTGCCACCTTCCGGGCTGGGTGTTCCCGCCAGCGGCGTTTGGCATAGCGGGTCAGTTTCCGGGCTCCGGCCTCTGCGGCCAGCTCGGATTTATGGGCTCCTTCCACACCCACATTTTCATGCTCAACCTCGTGTATCTTGTTGTGGACATAGAACCACGCTTCTGTACGGGCTCCCCGGACTGCCTTTTTTGCAAGCCCCGGCGGCTTCTTCGCTGCCCGTTTTGCCTCGGTCTTGTCCAGTTTCTCCCGGGCCTTTCCCAGCTTTTCCCCGGCGTGTTCCGCTTTTGCCTGTGCTTTCTGGTACTTGTCCTTTTTGCTCCCGGCCTTCTCGGCGGAGCCCTCCGGCTCCTGTGCCTTGCCGGTATCCTGCGGCCCGCCCGCTTCATCTTCCTGCCTCATGCGGTCAGAGGGACGGCTTTTCCGGCTGTCCTCTTGAAACTTGCCGCTTTTGGACTTCAGGCCATCATGGCCCGAAGGGCTGTCCTGTCCGGTATCCTCGTCCTCAAACCGCAGACGCCGGGATGGTGCGGGGGAAGGTCCTTCCCGTTCAGCCGGTCCGGGGCGATTGCCCCCGGTATCCTCCGTCGGCTCCGGCCTTTGAAAATTCCGTTTATCCGGTTTCTTTCCGATGATGTATCCCTCCTTTCCAAACCTCGGGCCATCATGGCCCGAAGTGTGTTATGCCCGGTTCATTTCCTGTTTTTTGTCCTCCGGGCGGGTGGTCATAATGGCGTACAGCTCGGTATTCTGCGGGAAGCGGTCAACAAACGGGATGGTGGTATTCCCGAAGAACAGCAGCCCTTCGCCGGAATTGGTATGGGTCACATAGGAAAGCTGATGGGGGCTGATCCCAAGCTGTTTGGCTAAAATCTGCCGGTCGCCCTGTGCCTGCGAGAGAAGCACAAGGAAGTCCGAGTTTTCAAAGATGTTCTCGATCTCCGGGCTTGCCAGAAAATCCTTCACGTTCTGCGTTAAAGCACTGGGAACGCACCCTTTTTTTCGCAGCATTTTCCAGATCGCCACACAGTAGCTTGCCGTCAGCCGGTCACGGAGCAGCACATGGAACTCGTCGAAGTAGCACCATGTAGCGATACCGCGCAGGAAATTCATGGACACCTGCGAGTTTACCAAGTCCTGCATAATGAGCATGGCAATCGTCCGAAGCCCGGCACCCAGCTTTTTTAAGTCAAGGCATACCAGACGGCGGTTCAGGTCCACATTGGTTTCATGGTTGAACACGTTAAGGGAACCCGACACATAGATTTCAAGGGCAGTTGCCAGCCGTACCGCCTCGCCCTCCGGCTGGGAACAGAGCAGGTCATACAGGGTTTGGAGGGTCGGCATTTTGCTTGTTTCCGGGTCCTGCAAGTGTTCCCGGTACATCTGGCGCACACAACGGTCAATAACGGTACGCTCCACCGGCTGCAAGCCATCCTTGCCGCCAACGATCAGCTCCATCAGTGACAGGATAGCCCTTGTCCTTGAAGCCGCATTTTTTGGCCGCTGGGGAGAGAACGGCGGCTACCTCGTTTGCCACCATCGTTCCGCCGTGGCTGGCGGTAGATACCAAAAACACCCCCGGACAGAGGGTTTCACAATTCTGCACCTCGCCCCACGGGGAGCTTTTCGGCGCATGGAACATTCCGCCCGTCCGGCTCCGGTCTGCCTGCATGAGTGCTGCCTTTTCTAAGATGGCTTTCAGTTCCGGGGAAAAATAGGCATATTCCCGAAGGACACGGGCGGCGTCCCCGCCGCAGGCGTTCATCAACAGGGTATAGGCGTCGCTGTCCGCTTTGGTACAGCGGCCCAGCAGTTTTCCGTCGTAATAGCAGGCCGCGTCATAGCCCGTCCGTTTGCGTGGCATGGTTCCCGCCTCCTTTCTGCTTCGTGCCAGCATGGCCCGAGGTCAACGCTCTGCACTGCGGCTGGGCTTTTCCTTCGGAGGCCGCTCTGCCTTTGCCTGTTCGGCAGCCGCTTTTCCAGCTTTGAGCTGGTCGCTAATGGACGCACGCCCCACAGAGCCGCGCTCCGCCATCTGTTCCAGCTTTGCCTCATAGGCTTGCAGAACAGCAGTATTGAGCTGTTCCCGGAACTCCTTTGTGACAGGGTAGGCCATATCCCGATAGCCGCCTTTGCCGTCCGGCTGGCTGGGCATCCCAAGAAAGAGGCCCTTGCTGCCCTGTACGATTTTCAGATTTTCCACCACAAAACAGTCATTGAATTTCACGCTGGCAAAGCCCATGAGATTTTTCACAGGTTCGATGACCCGCACGCTTACATCCAGCTTTATAGGGGCGGCTGGTGTTCCGCCCGCAGTTTTTTCCTGCATGGATTTCTCCTTTCCGCTTCGGGTCAGCATGACCCGAAGTCTCTTAATGGCAGCCGAAGATGGATTTTGCAAGACTGCCTGTTTTGAATAAGGTAAAACACAGCAGCACCGTATATCCCACGCATCCCCAGATCGCCCCGATGGGGTCGCCGTCGGTGGCGATACTCTGGATCAGCACCGCATAGATGGCGACACAGACTAAGATCAACAGGCCTTGAAAGCCCACCGCAAAGAGGGAGCGGAAATAGTTCTGCCCCATGTGTCCGGTTTCCCTGTTGGGGACTGTGGCAAACGGGATAGGCGCTAAACTTGTGAGTAAATAAATTTCAATCATACGGCCATATACGATGACGAAGATCACGATGTTTAAGGCAATCATGGTAAGCTGGATCAGGAAGGACTGGAGCCAGAGTCCGAACAGAGGGCCTAACTCCATCGCCTCAAGCTCTGTCCGCAAACTGTCCAGCACATCCGGCGTGATCTCTGTCCCGTTCTGGATAATGCCCGCTGACTGCTGTATCACATGCTGGCTCACATCAAAGACCGCCAGCACGATATTGAAGGTGTTCGTCAGGATCATCACAGCCACAAAGGTTTTGAACACCCACTTAAAAAACATCCATGTGTCAACTTCATGGAGGTTGTTGCGTTCTATGAGCATCTGTATCAGCTCATAAGTCATTACAAAAGTGAGGATGACCCCGGCGATTGGCAGGATGGCAGTTTCAGAGATCTGTCGTATCATGGAAAAGACCCCGGCGTTCCAGTCCGCCGGGGTCGTGCCTACCTGTGTGGCGATCTCGCCAACGCTCTGATTGACGTTATCGAAAAGGCCGTCCAGATTTCCCATGATACCATCGACGAGCAGACCTTTCAGCCATTCAACGATTGCGTCGATGATAAAGTCCATACATCAGCTCCTTTTCTGGAAAAGGGACAACGGGTGACACTTAGCTGAACAGGCCGGACAGCAGAGGGATAAGCTGAAGGCCGATCAGAACGACACCGCCGCCAGCCATGAGCTGTTTTATCCCCAATTAGGTGTAAAACTCTGCTCGATGGCGGGCGGCGGCGTACAAAAAATCTATATGGTG